>JACMJT010000328.1 GCA_014380505.1 Hyphomicrobiales bacterium
AAGGACATTGTGTTCATTGCCAATGAGGTCACCGACCTGTCGCGCCGGGCGCTGATCCGCGGCTCGATTGATGCGATCATCAATCAGGACGCGGGCCATGAGGTGCGGAGCGCAGTGCGCGTACTCATGGCCAACGCCGACAAGATGCCGCTGATTGAATCGCAGGAACGCATCCGCATTGATATCTTCATGCGGGATAATTTGCCTTAGCAAAGGGCCCTCATCCGCCCTGTCGGGCACCTTCTCCCATGCGAAGGCGCACGGGAGAAGGCGATAATCCCAATCAGTTTTGCCTTCTCCCGTCCGCAGGATGGGAGAAGAGCCTGCCCCGGACTTGATCCGGGGTGGCCGAAGGCCTGATGAGAGCCTCTTCCTTCAATGGCTCTGGCGCTACCGCCTCCGCAACGACTCCTCGACGGAGTTCAGCAAGTCATCCGCCGCATTGCCGCTGCGGGGGTTGCTGCGTGGTGCAGTGGCACCCCCGCCACCACCCAGAATGTCCTTCAGAATATCTTCAATCCCGCCCGTTGATTTCGGTTGCGGGGCCGTGTGTCTCGGTCGCGGGGCTGAGTTGCCGCCACCAAGAATATCGCCCAGAATATCCCCAAGGCCTCCGCCTGCGGAGCCACCGCGCGATCCCATCTGCTTGGCCACCTGGGCCATGACAATCGAAGCGATGATCGGCAGCATCTTCTTGAGAATTGATGAGCCGATGCCCGATGTGGCCGAGAGTTCATTGGCCACGCCGCGGCTCACGTCTTTCGAGCCAAATATCTGGCCGAGAATATCGTTGCCCTGGCTGGTTGCGGCCCCCGTTTCTTGCGGAGCCCCGCCCTGCGTGATCGACTTGATGATGTCATTGAGCCCGCCGCCGGCTCCGCCGTTGCGCCGCATGCCTGCCGCCACAACGGGCGTGAGCGCCTCAACGGCGGCCCGCGTCTGCTCTTCGTTAAGGCCGAATTGACGGCCGATTTCTGAAAGATCCATGTCTGCCTCCGCTTGTTATTTGCCTGTTAGAATTTGCCCGAAAATATCTTCCAGCGACGGCGTTTTGACGCGACGTTTGCGGCGTGTGGTTTTGCGCTTCGTGCCGAAATAGCTGGAATAGCTCCGCCGCCTGCGCCGCCGTGGGGCGAGCTGGCTTCTGGCGCCCTGCAATAAGCCCTTGAGGATCGCCGCAACGATAGTCGCCAGTATTCCTCCGCTTTGCGGCGCTTCGCCCGTGCTGCTGGTAAGCGTTGCCGGCGTTGCATAGGATTTCGCCAGCACCGCCAGAACACTTGTGGCTGCGATGGCTGAAATATTTTCGTATTGGGCAACACTCAATCCCGGAGCGAGCTTTTTCATTTCAGCCAGAACCACAGCGGGTGAACCGTAAAGGTCATGCAGCGCGGCCTTGCCATCGGCTATCGCCTCTTCATCGGTAAGCCCGTTGAGATCATCGCCTTCATCTAGAAGATCAAGCAAGGCCTCGAATGCATTGTTATCACTTTGCATTTTTGCTTGAAGCTGCATGGCAATGGCCGGGCACAGCCGTTCAAGAACGGACTTCGCCGTGGCCGTGCTCATGTTGCAGGCCTGTGCAACCCCCTCGAAATAATTTCCGCTGCCGGACGCGGCGAGAATGGTCATCAGTGTCATCATGCAATTCCAGCTATTTCAAAGCCCATGCTTTTAACGTCTTTCGCCAACGCCTCATAGGAACAAAAATGATGGGCTTTCAGGCCCGCGAGCTTAGCGCCTTGCACATTTGAGCGCTTGTCGTCGATGAACCAGGTGTCCGCCGGAGAAATTTTTATTGTGGTCAGCAATTTGGTAAAACTGTTTGGATCGGGCTTCTTGGTTCCGAATTCATAGGAACAATAGCGCTCCTTGAAAATGGCGGCGGCTTCCGGGAACAGCTCATCAAGCGAAGACTTAACGATGGGCCCATTGTTGGTGTAAATCGCCAGCCGCGAAATTTTGCCGATGGCTTCCGCCAGCGCCAGCACATCGCTGGAAGGGATCATCGATTCACGCCGCGCCGCAATCCAATGCTGGCGCGTGACGGGATGAACAATGCGGTAACTGAACTCGGCAAGGTAAACATTCGCATCCGGATAGCCGCCTGAATCCGCATCGTCCTCAAACCCTGAGTCCCAGATGGCGGCCCGGATGTCGCGCGGAGTCTTGCCGGATATTTGCGCAAGGGCGCGAAGCCGGCGTCCGAGATCGTAGTGGCACAGCACGTCATCCATATCGAAAATGACGAGGCGTGGTGGCATCGCTCAGGCCGCCGTTCCGCCGACCGTCAATCGGTCGATGCGCAAGGTGGGCTGGCCGACGCCCACCGGAACCCCCTGGCCCTGCTTGCCGCAGGTGCCAATGCCCGGATCGAGCGCCATGTCATTGCCCACCATGGAAATGCGGGTCAGCGCATCAGCACCTGAACCGATAAG
>JACMJT010000329.1 GCA_014380505.1 Hyphomicrobiales bacterium
AGCCCCGTCACCGCCCAGTCGGAGAGCGGCTTGCACGGCTTTTCCTCAATGCTGACGGGCCTGCCTGTGCCGTCCAGTTCTACCACCCCAAAGTCTTTTGGGTTGCTGACCCGATAGGCGAAGATAACGGCTCCATCTGTCGTCGCGGCTTCGGCTAGATGCGCCGTCAAACCATGGCCGAAGAACAGGTTGTCACCCAGAATCAGACTGCAGCGCTGTCCGGCCAGGAAATCACGGCCGATGATCAGAGCCTCGGCGATTCCGTTAGGTTCATCCTGCGGGCGGTATTCGATCGACAGCCCCCATTGGCTGCCGTCACCCAGCAGCCGGCGGAACAGCGGCAAATGCTCACTTCTGCAAATCACGAGTATTTCGCGGATGCCTGCGAGCATCAGCGTGGTCAGGGGGTAATAGACCATCGGCTTATTATAGATCGGCAGCAATTGCTTGCTGATCGCCAGGGTCAAGGGCTGCAGGCGGGTGCCGTAGCCGCCCGCCAAGATGATCCCCTTCATGTTGCTTCCCCCCGCTTGGCCGCATCAACGGCCACAGCCGCCCGGCCCAACCGGCGTCCGTCATACCGGCCATCCAGGATAGGCTGCCACCAATCCCGGTTTTCCAAATACCACAGGACCGTGGCGCGAATTCCCTCAGCCATGGAGACGCGCGGTTCCCAGTCCAGACCCCGTCGGGCTGGCGCCGAATCGATGGCGTAGCGGAAGTCGTGGCCCGGACGATCGGCAACAAAGTGGATCAAGCGCCGCCGCGGTCCGGCCGGCGAGGGCGCGAGCCGATCAACTTCATCGCAAATGGTTTCGACCAGCGTGAGATTGCGCCGTTCGCAATCCGCGCCGATTAAATAGGTATTGCCCGGCTGTCCCCGCTCGGCCGCTGCGATCAGGGCGCGGGCATGATCGTCCACATGGATCCAGTCGCGGGTGTTCAGGCCTTGGCCATAAACGGGGAGCATTTCCCCGTGCAGGGCCTTGATGATCATCAGCGGGATCAGTTTCTCGGGAAACTGGAACGGGCCGTAATTGTTCGAGCAGTTGGTGATAATCACCGGCAGCCCGTAGGTCGTCCCCCAAGCCCGCGCCAGATGGTCGCTCCCCGCCTTACTGGCGGCATAGGGTGAGTTGGGGTGATAGGGCATGTCCGCCGTGAACGCCGCATCCCCGTCCCCTAGGCTGCCGAATACCTCGTCGGTGGAAACCTGGATGTAGCGGAACCGCAGGCGGCCATTGTCGCCCAACCCTTGCCAATACCCTCGCACCGCTTCCAGCAATTCCATGCTGCCAACAATATTGTGTTCAATGAACAAAGCCGGATTATCGATAGAACGGTCAACATGGGTTTCAGCTGCAAGATGCAGCACTGTGTCAGGGCAGAACTCCGCCAACAACGCGGCGATTGCAGTGCGTTCCCGTATGTCCAAATGAACAAAGCGATAGAGGGGGTTCCCGGGGAGAGCCGCCAGTGCTTCGGGCGAGGCGCTGTAAGACAGCCTATCGATATTGAGTACGCGGTGCCCACCCACTATCAAGTGACGCACCAGCGCCGCTCCGATGAACCCGGCCCCGCCGGTTACGACTACATTCATCTACTTTGACCTTTCGGCCCACGGCCAGCCCAATACACTAAAGCCCGAGGAAGCGGTTAATGCAACTGACAACTGTGCGGAAAAGAAGCCGGCAGGGCTGAAGGTCGTTGACGGCAAAATCGACGCAGAGCAATAGATGCGCCGCCTATTCCAGGCGGGACAGCCTTGCCGGATTGCCGATGGCCAGTGCGCCGGCGGGCACCGGGCTATAGACGACCGAACCTGCGGCAATCTTGCACTCCGCCCCCAGGGTTACCTTTTCCGTCACCACTGCCGACGAACCGACAAGCGCAGCCGCTTCGACCACCACCCAGCCGTTCAGAACCGCATGGGGCGAGATCACCGAAGCGGCGCCCACCCGGCAATCGTGGCCGATACCGGCATGAATGTTGACGATTGCATGGGCGCCGACCACCGCATGCGGCCCTACCGTGGCAAACGGCGCGACGATCACGCCGGGGCCAAGCGTCGCCTGTGCCGAAACATAGGCAAGCGGATGGACCAAGGTGACGAACTGGGCCGCCACAGCCTCTAGCCTTTGGACGATGGCGGCCCGATGGGCCGGGGCACCAACCGCTACGATTACCCGATCGTTGGCTTGCGGACGGAAGCCGTCAATGGTTCCCTTGACCGTGAGCGGACATCCATAGCCCTGCGGATCGGCATCGGTGTCGTCAAGGAAACCGGCAAGCACTGCCGTCAGGCGCCCGGCGTCGATGGCGTCTTGTGCATAGGCGGCGACTTCCCTGCCAAAACCTCCCGCTCCCGCGATCCACAGGTTGAAGTGCATGCTTTTCGGTATCCTCAGGTCTATTGCTCGACGCAGCCGTATACGAATTGTTAATTGCTAGCGTGGTTTGGTTGCAATTCTCTAACATTTCTAAACTTGGAAGCGGATTTGCATTCTACGGATCTTGAACCAGCTAAATTCTTTGCACCGGACATTGCTGCGACGATCCCCGTCTGCCGGCCATGCCTTCCGCCGTCCGAAAGAATAATGCCGTGGCTCAAGAAGATCGATGCTAATCGAGTTTATTCCAATATGGGGCCGCTCTGGCAGCTTTTCGCCGAACGCTTGGGTCAGCATTTCCAGACTGGCAGCGGCACTGTTTTGCCGGTAGCCAATGGTACTTTGGGGCTGGCGACTGCGTTGCTGGCGGCGGGCGTCACTGCTGGTCAAACCTGCCTATTGCCTGCCTGGACCTTTGTCGCCAGCGGCCACGCGGTGCGCGCTGCCGGTCTTGAGCCGTGCTTTGTGGATGTGGACGAGCACAGCGGCATGCTGACGCCCGACATTGCCCGCCGCCAGCTTGCCACCGCATCCGGGCGGGTTGGCGCGGTGATGGTGGTGTCGCCCTTTGGCGCGCCAGTCGATCTGGCCGGTTGGGAAATGTTCCGTCAGGAGACCGGTATCCCGGTGGTGGTCGATGCCGCCGCCGGTTTCGATACGGTCCGCCCGACCGCCTTGGCCGTAGTGGTCAGCCTGCACGCCACGAAGATTTTCGGGATCGGCGAAGGTGGCTTCATTCTTTCGACCGATACCGCCTTCATCCGAGAATGCCAACGGGCCAGTAATTTCGGCTTCCTCGGCAATCGTTCGGCGCTGATCCCGGCAATTAACGCCAAGATGAGTGAATACAATGCTGCCATTGGCTTGGCGGGATTGGAGATGTGGCCGGAAAGCCGAGCCAATTACGCACGGGTATGCGCCCGCTTAGCCAAGCATCTGGGGGCACGGAGCGACGTAAACTTGCAAGCGGGATGGGGCGAGGACTGGGTCAGCGCCACCTGCGTGGCGCGCTTTGCCGTATCCGCCTTGCTTGTGGAAACCGCCTTGGCGGGTTGCAACATCGAAACCCGGCGGTGGTGGGGCGACGGATTGCAGGCCCACCCCGCCTTTGCCGATTGCGCCGCGACACCTTTGCCGGTGACGGTGCGGTTGGCGCAAAGTAGTCTGGGGCTGCCGTGTTGTCCCGACCTGACCACGGACAATATCGACTACACAATCGCAGCGCTTGCCTCTGTTCTGGATGAAAGAGCGTCAGCCTGATTCAGCGTGAGAGCGGCCGACCACATGGACGCTGCGGGTAAAGACTTGGATTAAATCCATGCCGTCCCAATACCGGCTGAAGCTCAAAGCCTCACCAACTGGGACCACACGATCAGGGGCGGCATTGCCCGCCGCCAGGATCATCGTCCGTAATTGTTCATCCGACAGGCCGAAATGAGTCAAAGTCTGGTTACGCTGTGACAGGGCCGAGGCCACTTCCGCCAGCGTCTGGACCCGGCATTCCTCGAACAACCCCCCGCCGCAGAACTCCTCCAAAAAACCCTGGCGGGCGGTCATGCCCATTACGGTAACAGCATTGCCATAGCGATCCAGGCGATCCACCTTGCCATCTGCCAAACCACCTGCGGCCAGCGTCAACTTGCTCAGTACCGTGGCGGTTTCTAGGGCATAATTCTTTTCGGCCACAACCGAGGCTAAAGCAGTAAAAAACCGGCGGCTCGCCCGGCCTGCCTCGTCCGCATCGCCCAGCCAAACGACCCGGCGGGGTGACGAGCAGGCCAACTGATCGAAGGCATAAACATCCTCATAGAAATCCTGAGCAAAGTGCTCTAGTGCCGCGTCCTCCAGGGCAAGCACCGAACCGGCGGACAAGACGGCCAACGAGGTGCGGCTGGGGAAGACGACCTCGGATGCAAGGGGCGGCAACGGAAGGGCGCGCATGTGGTTGACGGTGTCGTCGCCACCCCACACGATTCGCAAATCGGCAAGCGCGGACAAATCCGTAGACGTGGCGTCGTCGTGATCGTACGCCAGGATCAGGGTATTACTGCGGACTGCGGCCGAGTCGCTTTCCGCCAACACCTGCCCCAAAACATGCGCCAATTTGGCGGAAAGGCCATCATGGCGGCGCGACAGGCGGATCAGGTTTCGGTTGCCCACAAGAAAGGACAGAGCCCAGGAATAAACAAAGACCGTATCCACATTGGTAGGCGGAAAATGAAGGGCGATGCCACGAGGCACCAAGACCACGTGTTTTGGAATCTGGCCGAGGATATTCTTGCGCAACTGCACGATGGAGGCCCGGCGCAGCCAAAAAGCCAGCGCGCCGACTTCTGGGTATTCGCGGGGATCCATAGCCTGAAGAAGCCGGCGGCTCAGAACGTCGCAAAGGCTCACCAGATCTTCGGCGAACAGCATCAGGCAATTGTCGGTCGCGGCCCAGGCGGCGACATCGTCCAGTGTTATTGGCCCGTTACCGTAGCGCTCCAAATTTATGGATTTCATTGGGCACCCTTAAAGGCGTGCGTGTCGCTGCAACCACGCAATTCTGTCTTTTGCAGACGGCCGATAACCCGCAACCGCTTGCCGGTCCAGCGCCCGGCGGAGCTTTCCTCGGGCTGCCACACTCCCAAGTCCCCGGTCAGGATGGCGTGGCCGGGATAGCTGCGCGGGAGAATAGACATTACCTGGATCACCCCCGGTACGCCCGGCGGCGCTTCCTGCCAAGTGTGGGGATCGCGTACCAGCACGTCGGCGAAATCGGGCGCATGCAGCCAGCCATCGCCATCTTCCAGAAAGATGCTGCCGATTTGTTCGATCATTCCGTAGAAATTATGGACGCGGTTAATGCCGAAGGCGTCGCGCAGGCCGTCCTTGTATGTCGCGTTATCAACCGACTGGTCCTGCAGCTTTTTCCAGCCGCCGCCATGGAGCAAAATGGCTTGGGAAAAATCCAATCCAAGCTCGCGCAGCGGCAGCAGCAGATGGCTCCAGATCATGAAGGTAAAGCCGAAAACAAAAATCGGCTGGCCGGCATGGCGACCCAGGAATTCGGTGATGGCGGCACGGTCTGGCACCATGTCGTCGCCCAGGACAAAAACATGATCGCGGCCAAAGGTCATCATTCCCAATATCCCGGCCATGCGGGCATTGAATTGCGACCGTCCCGTAATGGTTGATTTAGTATCGATGATTAGCATTGGCAGGCGCTTCGGCCCCAGCAGCGTTCTCATGACGCAGGCCAATGCCTGGGTTTGCAGCTGTGCTGCGTCGCGATCAATGAAAATGCGGCTGGTCCGGGCATTGGTGGTGCCGCTGGAGGTCAGGACGCGAAAGATTTCATCGGGTGGCACACTCAGCAAGTCGTGGCTTTTGAAAAGTCCAACAGGCAACCAGGGAAGCTCGCTCATACTGGCGGCTTGCCTGCCCGCCCCCCAGCCGATGCCATCGAGAATGCGGCCATAGCCAGGGCAGGCGAGGCGGTGATGTTCTGTCAGGCAGTTCATCTCACATAGCAGGCGCTCATCCTTCTCGGCCTGCGGCAAGGTGAATTGCGGCCCCATCCATTGGCTGCCAATCATGGCGCCGTGGCCCTGAGCGGCGCAGTCTCCAATTGAGAATAGAGGATCTTACCATTGGCACTGCGCGGCAGTTTCTCCACCGCGCGCACGCGCAGCACCGAGGCAGGCAGCTTCATCTCACTGGCCAAAGCTTGCACACGAAGGCGGATTTGATCCAAGTCACCACTTTCCACAGCCACAAGGATCGCCGTATCGTCTCCGCCGATTGCCAGCTCGCCTAAACCTTGCAATGCCGTCTCCATGTCGTCAAGGCTCAGCCGCATGCCGAACAGCTTGGCAATCCGTTTGGCCCGTCCGACGATCCACAGCCGCCCCGCTTCGTCCAAGCGCCCCAGATCTCCGGTGTACAGGACTCCACCACACTCATCACCACGCGTCAGATCGTCGCGGTTCACCGCGTAGCCCATCATGACATTGGGTCCGCGATAGATGATTTGGCCGTCCCCATCAATCTCTAGCTGTCCCTCCGGCACGGCGCTGCCAACCGAGCCGTCCCCGGCCTCTGCATCTTCAGGCGGCAGCACCGTCATACGAGCGGTGGCCTCGGTCTGTCCGTACATGACGAACAGTTGGAGTCCAAGTGAGCCAAAACTTTGTCGGGTCCATTGAACCATCTGGGGCGTCATGGCGCCGCCGGCCTGCAACAGCTTTTTCATGCTGACGGGAACAAGCTTGGGGGCGCCGATGCGGCGCAGCAAATCATAGGTAAAAGGGACGCCCGGCAAAGTTGTCGCCTCGGCTTGCGCCGCCGCTTGCCAAAAGGCCGGTTCCAACGGCGAATGCTCGGTCAGCACCAGCGACCCACCGGCCAAAATGTGGCTGTTGAGCACGGATAGGCCGAAGGAGTAAGCCATGGACAGGGTGGTCATGGCCCGGTCATCCGGTCCCATCCGCAACGCCGTGGCAATTTGCCGGGCATTGGCGGCAAGGGCGCCATAGGACAGCCGAACGCCCTTGGGGCTGCCGGTGGAGCCCGACGTCGTCAGCAGCATGGCCAGATCGGCGTGGGGAATCTGTTCCGCCGGTGCGATCCGCCGCAGCACTGTCAAACCGTCGACAGCCTGCTCAGGCGTATAAAGGTTGGCCCAATCCAAAGGGGCCCCGTCCGGAAATTGGCCGATGACTAAGTCGGGCTGATAGGCGGTCACCAGCGCCGTCATCACTAAAGAACCCATGTCTTGCGCAACAGGCAACACCGCGTCGCCCAACCGCAGCAGGGCCATATACGTGGCAATGCTGGTGGCATTGTTGCGCACCAGCAGCAGCGCAAGACGTTTGGTTGCCGTTGTTCCCAGCATCCGGGCCATGTCTTCGACCCGTGCCGCCAAGCCGCTATGGGACAATGCGCCGCCGGTGGCTCCGTCGATCAGCGCCGGACGGTTTCCCGCCGATCCGATACTGTCCCAGAATGCAGCCTGCAACTCTGTCACCGGGCGATCCTTTGCGTCTCCGTGCCAATCCACGGGCGGTGGCGGTCAGATGATCATCCCGCCATCGACGCCCAGGACCTGGCCCGTGACATAGGAGGCGTCGTCGGAAACCAGGAAGCCGACGGCTTTGGCAACCTCTTCGGGAGCGCCGACCCGGCCCAGCGGAATACTATCCACCCGTTCCTGATGCCGCGCCCCATCCAAATGACGGATCATGTCGGTGTCGATGTAGCCGGGCGCCACCGCATTGACCCGGATGTTGTGAGGTGCCAATTCCTTTGCCGCGGATAGGGTCATACCCACCAGCGCCGCTTTGCTGGAACTGTAGACAACCTGACCGGGATTGCCGCGCAGGCCGATAATCGAACTGACGGTGACAATAGTTCCGCCACCACTGCGTCGCATCAAGCGCGAAGCAAATTGCATGTTACGGATCGGCCCCGCCACATTAACGGCCAGCACCCGTTGCAGCATGGTTTCCGTAATCATCCCAACCATGGCATCGCCAAGAATACCGGCATTGTTGACCAAAATATCCAGGCGGTGAAAGGATTGCTGCACGGTGCGATAAAGCTGGCTCACTTGGGGTTCATCGGCGATATCCGCCGCCGCCGCAAGACAGGTGACGCCATAGCGCTCCGCCAGAGCCGCCGCCTGTGCCGCCGTTTCGTCAGTATCAGACAGACTGCTGAGCACCACAGTGGCACCGCGCGAGGCTAGCAAGTGGGCCACCGCCGCCCCGATCCCGCGCGAAGCGCCGGTCACCAGGGCGACACGCCCGACGAGCGGGCGTTCGTCAGCGTTCAACGCCAACTCCATTCGCCGATAAAATCTCCAGTGCTTTGTCGAAGCTGCTCATTTCGATAACCTGATCGGTTTCCAGCATGACGTCGAAGGCGGTCTCAATGCTGGCAACCAATTGCATGTGCCCAATTGAATCCCAGGCAGGTATGCCGCGATATTTGAGCGCGGCAACATCGGCGCCCGGTTCCAGGGAGAACACTTCTATAAAGGTTTCTATCAGACGCTTTCTGTGTGGGGCCTCTTGTTTGTCGTCGCTCATCGTCCCGATGTCCTCTCGCGCTGGCCCGGTCGTTCGAGGGCTGCCCTATCCCAGGTGGAGTATTAATCAAATATGGCTTAATCCGTGTAGCCCTGGGCGGTCAATGGATAGCTTGCTGCTGGCGCGCCGAACTCAGCCGAATCGTGTCTCGTTATCCCGTCTTATTCACCAAGGCACTGGCGAGCATAGCGCAAGGCGTTGATACGACGTAAGATTCTGGCTCAAACACATCATCTTCGCCAAGACCGAAAGCGCCGCACCCGCCATGACAGACGATAGCCTGCTGCCTTTCTCATTTCCAGCGGTAAGCCGCAAGAAGGTGACGGCCGCCTTCGATGGCGGGCTGGTGCGCCACTGGTTGTACATTTCCAGCACGAACAGGCGCGGGCTGCCGTCCGAATCGGTCAGATGGAAGACGGAATCGGGAATGATGCCGGTGCCGTCCGCCAGATCGATCTTGGTCAGCGAGCGGCGGCGGGGCTGGGTCTTGCTGCGGTTGGCGCCGGTCACGTCGAAAAAGGACGACAGATAATCCACGGCGAGCCCATGTTCCGCCGCCCACAGCCGCACCGCGATTTCGCAATCGATGGTGTGGAGGCG
>JACMJT010000330.1 GCA_014380505.1 Hyphomicrobiales bacterium
AGGGACGCAGCTCCCGCCAGAATGGCGAGGGCACTCAACGACGCCAACATTGTCTTTCTCATGGTTTCCTCCTCGTTAGATTTTTCCATTGGGGTAGATAATGGTTTTGACCAGGCCGGGCGCATTGGCCGCGTGATCGCGGAAGGCGTCCGGTCCGGCATCAAGGCCGATCTCGTTCGTAACGATCGCAGCGACGTCGACCAGGCCGCGGTCGACCATGTCAATCGCCCGCGGGTAGACTTCGCCCATTCTCCGAGCGAACTTGATCTTCAAGCCGCGCCGTCGCGCTTCGGCGGCGGGCAAGGTGTAGATGTTCCCGTCGGGAATGCCGGCGAGAACGATCCGCCCGCCGATTTTCGAGGCCAGCACCGCGTCGCGAAAACCGTCAGGAGAATTGGTGGCCTCGATGACCAGCGGGCAGCCCTCACGATCGGTGACGTCCTGCACCTGCTGTCCCGATTCCACGGCGAGGCCTGCACCGTCGCGCAGGGCCATGGCGCGGCGGTGTTCCAGAGGATCGGCGGCAATGATTTCATATTTGCCGGACGCTCTCAGAACCTTCATCACCAGCAAGCCGATGGGGCCGCAGCCGAGCACGGCGATGCGTTCACCGGGCTTGGGCTTCGCCAGATCGACCACATGGATGGCAACCCCCAACGGCTCAAGCATCGCCGCTTGCAGGGGAGTGAAGTGGCTTGGAATCTTCATGACCTGGGAGGCGCGAACCCAGATCTGCTCCGCCATGGCGCCCTGGAAGGGGGGCGCGCCGATGAATTCCACCCGCGGGCAAAGATTGGTGTGGCCTCTCAGGCAATACTCACATTTGCCGCAGGACTCGTTGGGATCGAGCGCCACCAGTTGGCCCGCTTTCAGGCTGAGGTGCGGGAGATCGCGCGACAGGAAGCCGCCAAATTCGTGGCCCGGCACGAAGGGCTCGCGGATCACCGCTGATCCGATTCCGCCATCCTTGTAATAGTGCAAGTCGGAGCCGCAGAGACCCACGGCGGCGACGTCGATCAGCACATCGGCCCCGGGCGTCCGGCTTGGCTGATAGCTGTCAATGCGCGCATCATGGGCGCCGTGAATAAACAAGGCGGTTGCCACCTGAAGGCCTCCTGGTGTTACAGATGTATTTTGGGTGATACAGTTGTATTGTCAAGGGGAAAGTTGGGCAAGCGGAACCGGGGATTCGACCTGCAACCCAAGGCAAGCCCGCAGGCTGCGCATCACCGCTTGCTTCCGTCAGTAAGCATCTCAGGCCCGCATTTATGTTGCGATGAGCCCGCAAATCCGTTGTAAGTATGCATATGCTTGAGAAAAAATCCGCTTCATTGCGGCAAGATACCGGCAGTCAAAAACCCGTGTTGCGGCAATTGAAACCGTCCATGGAGGTGCTCGGCATCATCGCTTCTTTTCTAACAAGGGAGCCGCCTTTTTCCGAATTTCGGGCCGGCAAATTACTGGCGGCAATACGGTTTCAGATTTCCAGCCGAAGCCACGTCGCTGTGCTGAGCGGCGTAACCCTGG
>JACMJT010000036.1 GCA_014380505.1 Hyphomicrobiales bacterium
GATGGCCTACCGCGTCAGCGGTTCTCCGCCCAAACGCATGACGCCGCAACGGGCCCGCGTGCTGAAGGTGGCGCGCGAAGGCTTCGCCATGCGGGCGGCGGAATTGGCGGCGGCGGCGGGCGTGGGCGCATCGGTGGTGAAAGCCATGGCGAAGGAGGGAGCCTTAGAAGAGGTGGCATTGCCCGCGCTCAAAGCCTTCGCTCCGCCCGATCTCAACGGGGGCACTCTTGTGCTGTCGCGCCATCAGCAGGAAGCCGCGCGGGAACTCCGCGCCACTGTTGCCGCGCGCAACCACAAGGTTGTGTTGCTCGATGGCGTCACGGGATCGGGCAAGACGGAGGTTTATTTCGAGGCCATGGCGGCAGCACTTGCGGGTGGAGCGCAGGTCCTGCTGCTGCTCCCGGAGATTGCCTTGACCCAATCGTTCCTGTCGCGCGTCGAGGAGCGGTTCGGCGTTGAACCCGCCCAATGGCACTCGGATGTCAGACCCAGGGAGCGCGAGCGTGTCTGGCGGGGCGTGGCCAACGGCAACGCCAGAATCGTGGTGGGTGCTCGCTCGGCGCTCTTCCTGCCCTGGAAGAAGCTCGGACTCATTGTCGTCGATGAGGAACATGAGAGCGCCTACAAACAGGAAGACGGCGTTCCCTATCACGCCCGCGACATGGCCATCGTCTACGGCGCCATTGGAAAGTTCCCCGTGGTGCTGTCTTCGGCCACGCCATCGCTCGAGTCGCTGGTGAACGTGGATCGCGGCCGCTACGGCGTCGTGAAGTTGAAAGACCGGCATGGGCGGCCGGAGCTACCGGAAATCCACCTCATCGACATGAAGACGGTGAAGCTCGATCCGGGCTCCTGGCTTTCAACGCCCCTGGTGGAAAATCTGGCGCACGTCCTGGCCTCGGGCGATCAGGCGCTGCTGTTTCTCAATCGCCGGGGCTATGCGCCGCTCACCCTGTGCCGGGCCTGCGGGCACCACATGGAATGCCCCAATTGCGCGGCCTCCCTGGTAGAGCATCGCTTCCGCAAGCAGCTCATGTGCCACCATTGCGGCCATGTGGCGCCAATGCCGGAGGCCTGCCCCCATTGTGGAGTTATGGGAAAGCTGGTGCCGGTGGGCCCCGGCATCGAGCGTTTGGCGGAGGAAGCGGCGCAGAGGTTTCCGGAGGCTCGCATCGCCATTCTCTCCAGCGATCTGTCGCGGGGCACGCTGCTCCGCGATGCTCTTAGCGATGTGGCCAAGGGCGAATATAATCTGGTGATCGGAACGCAGCTCGTTGCCAAGGGCCATCACTTTCCGCATCTCACTTTGGTTGGCGTGGTCGATGCCGATCTGGCTCTTGAATCCAGCGATCCGCGGGGAGCAGAGCGCACCTGGGCCTTGATGGCGCAGGTCGCAGGCCGCAGCGGCCGCGGCAAGAAGCCCGGCAATGCGCTGATTCAAACCCATTTGCCGGAGCATCCGCTCATGCAGGCGCTGGCGAAGGGAGACCGCGACGGCTATCTGGGTCAGGAAAAGGCGATCCGGGAAAATGCCGGACTGCCTCCTTACGGACGGCTTGCGGCAGTCATCGTGTCAGGGCGCGACGGACCCGAAACAGAGCGCTTTGCGCGCGCCATCGGCAGATTGTCGCCCTTGGCCGAAGGTGTGACGGTACTGGGGCCAGCGCCGGCGCCCATCCATCTGGTGCGCGGGCGGCATCGCTGGCGTTTCCTGGTAAAGGCCCAGCGCAAGGTGAACATTCAGAGCTTTCTCCGCCAATGGCTGAAGGACGTTAAGCCCAGGGGATCGCTGGATCTGGCGATCGATGTCGACCCCTATAGTTTTCTGTGAGGATTTCAAAAATTTGACCATTTGAACAAATTCTGCCATCCTCCGATTAACGCACAGGAGGACGCGCGATGGCTGCGTCGAAGGCCCCCGATATCGCGGGCAACCGCCTCGCGAAGATTGAATACGGCAGGAATTTTGCCGATCTGCATCCTCCGCTCGGCGATCACGAGGCGCTGGTCGAGAGCGACCGCTGTTATTTCTGCCACGATGCGCCCTGCATGACGGCTTGCCCCACCTCCATTGACATCCCCATGTTTATCCGTGAAATCCAGACGGGCCAGCCCAAGAGTGCCGCCAAGACGATCTTCAACCAGAATATTCTGGGCGGCATGTGCGCCCGCGTATGCCCCACCGAAACTCTGTGCGAGGAAGCCTGCGTGCGCGAGCTGGCGGAGGGCAAGCCCGTCAAGATCGGCCAATTGCAGCGTTATGCCACCGATCTTTTGATGACCAATGGCACGCATCCCTACACGCGCGCGACCGGCACGGGGAAGAAAGTAGCGGTGGTGGGTGCCGGTCCCGCGGGGCTGGCTTGCGCCCATAGGCTTTCGATGCACGGCCATGATGTCACGATATTCGAAGCGCGCGAAAAGCCCGGCGGTCTCAACGAATATGGCATTGCGGCCTACAAGACCGTGGATGATTTCGCCCAGAAGGAAGTGGACTTCGTCCTGGCGATTGGCGGCATAACGATCCAGAACGGAATGATGCTGGGAGGCAAGCTGACGCTCAAGGATTTGCAGCGCGATTACGACGCGATATTTCTCGGCATGGGGCTGGCTGGTGTCAATGCGCTGGGTGCCGAGAACGAAGAGGCTCCCGGCATCGAGGACGCGGTCGGATATATCGCGGACCTGCGGCAAGCGGAGGATTTCAGCAAATTGCCCGTGGGCCGCCGGGTGCTGGTGATCGGCGGCGGCATGACGGCGATCGACGCCGCTGTCCAATCGAAGCTCCTGGGGGCGGAGGATGTGACCGTACTTTACCGGCGCGGCCAGGAGCAGATGAAGGCAAGCGGCTATGAGCAAGACCTCGCCCAGACCAGAGGTGTGAAGATCAAGCACTGGGTCGCGCCGAAGAAAGTGCTGGTGGAAAATGGCAAGGCCGTGGGACTTGCCTGCGAATATACGCGCGAGGTGAATGGCAAACTGGCGGGGACCGGCGAGACCTTCGATCTTCCCGCCGACATGATCTTCAAGGCCATAGGCCAAACCTATGTGGATGCAACCGGTGGGGCTTTGGCAATCGAGGGCGGACGCATCACAGTCGATGCCGAACGGCGCACCACGGTCGCCGGCATATGGGCCGGTGGCGATTGTGCCGCGGGCGGCAAGGACCTGACGGTCGCCGCCGTCGACGACGGAAGGCGCGCGGCAGAGTCGATCAATGGATTTTTGAAAGCGTAAGGAGACAAGCCATGGCTGACCTTCGCAGCGATTTCGCCGGTATCAAGTCGCCCAATCCATTCTGGCTGGCCTCGGCTCCGCCCACGGACAAGGAATACAATGTGGTGCGGGCCTTCAAGGCGGGCTGGGGCGGCGTGGTGTGGAAGACCCTGGGCGAGGAAGGCCCGCCCATCGTCAACGTCAACGGCCCACGCTATGGTGCCATCCACGGCGCCGACCGGCGGCTGCTGGGTTTCAACAATATCGAACTGATCACGGACCGGCCGCTTGAAATCAACCTTCAGGAAATCACCAAAGTGAAGCGCGAATGGCCGGATCGGGCCATGGTCGTCTCCCTCATGGTGCCGTGCGAGGAAACCGCCTGGAAGAAGATTCTGAAACGTGTCGAGGAAACGGGCGCCGATGGCGTTGAGCTGAATTTTGGTTGCCCGCACGGAATGTCGGAGCGCGGCATGGGGTCGGCGGTAGGGCAGGTTCCGGAATACATCGAAATGGTGGCGCGCTGGTGCAAACAGCATTCTCGCCTGCCGGTGATCGTCAAGCTCACTCCCAACATCACCAACATCCGTTATCCAGCACAGGCAGCGGCAAAGGGCGCAGCCGATGCGGTTTCCCTCATCAACACGGTCAATTCCATCGTCTCGGTCGATCTCGACAATTTCGCACCGACGCCCACCATCGATGGCAAAGGCAGCCATGGCGGCTATTGCGGGCCCGCGGTCAAACCCATGGCGCTCCACATGGTGGCGGAGATCGCCCGAGATCAGGAAACGCGCCACATGCCGATTTCCGGGATCGGCGGCATCACAACATGGCGCGATGCAGCGGAGTTCATGGCGCTTGGCTGCGGCACGGTGCAGGTGTGCACGGCGGCCATGACCTATGGTTTCCGTATCGTGGAGGAAATGAAATCCGGCCTGTCGCGCTGGATGGATGAAAAGGGTTACGGTTCTATCGACGATTTCCGCGGCCGCGCGGTGGAAAATGTCACCGACTGGCAATTCCTCAACCTCAACTATGTGACCAAGGCCCGGATCAATCAGGACCTCTGCATCAAATGCGGCCGTTGTTATGCGGCGTGTGAAGATACCTCGCACCAGGCCATCATGCGCGAGAGGGATGGGAAACGGCATTTCGAGGTCATTGATGCCGAATGCGTAGCCTGCAATTTGTGTGTTGAAATATGCCCGGTCGAAAATTGCATCACCATGGAGCGGATGACATCGGGA
>JACMJT010000331.1 GCA_014380505.1 Hyphomicrobiales bacterium
GCGCCGTCGATCGCGAGCGGCGGGGCGATGACGTTGACACGCGAGCCATCGGGCAGGCGCGCGTCGCAGATCGGGGAACTTTCATCGACGCGGCGGCCGACCTGGCTCACGATGCGCTGGCAGACATTCATCAGATGGCTGTCGTCGCGGAAACGGACGTTGGTCAGCGTCACCGTGCCGCCGACTTCGATGTAGCATTTCTGGCTGCCGTTCACCATGATGTCCGAGATGTCGTCACGCGCCAGCAGGGGCTCCAGCGGGCCATAGCCCAGCACGTCGTTGCAGATGTCCTCGAGCAACTCCTCCTGCTCGGCAATCGACATCACCACGTCCTTGAGCGTGATGATCTCGTTGACGATGTCGCGGATTTCGTCGCGCGCCGCGTCGCGGTCGAGTTGGCCAAGTTGCGTCAGGTCAATGGCATCGATGAGCGCATTGAAGATCGTGCTTTTGATGTCGTAGTAATTTTCCGATTTGTGATTGGAATGGATATTTTCCGCCTTGCGCTGCGGGGCGTTCGGAGCGGGTTTTGCATTGCCGTTTCCGCCGCGCGCCGACTGCGCTCCAAATCCACCGGAAGATGGAAGCGGCAAATCGGGGATCGCCGAAGCGGGCGCCGCAAGTGCTGCCGGAACGGCCCCCGGCTGCCCCACCAACGGAATTCCCGCAGTGGATTGAACGTCGTCCGTGCGTTTGCCAAACATTCTTACTTCTTCCTCAGCAGCGGCAGCTTGTCGAACATCGAGGACAATGCAAATTTCTCGGCCTTTGCCGGCTTTTCGGTGCCGGCAATGATCTGCGCGAGACCGGCGAGCGCTTCCGCTGATTTCGATTTCGCGGCAACTTCAAATACCATCTGGCCGTTGCTCTGGGCCGTGCCGAATGTCTGGCCGTCGTAGGGAATGACGCAGCTCAGTTCGGCGCCGATGGCCTTGCCGAATTCGGCGGCAGGAATCTCGGGGCGCTTGGGAATGCCAACCTGATTGAGAACGATCTTCGGCGGCGGGTCGTTTGGCCTGGCCTGTTTCAGCATATCGAAGAGATTTTTGGTATTGCGCAGACTCGCCAATTCCGGCGTCGCCGTGATAACCACCAAATCGGCATGCATGAGAGTAGACTTGATCCACGGAGCCCACATGTTCGGCACGTCGACAATGATGCAGGGCACGCTGCCGCGGATCGCGCCGAGAATGGTTTCCACGGCGTGGGATTCGACGCTGATTTCGCGATCGACGCCGCCAGGTCCGCTCAATAGGCTCAATTTGTCGCCGAGCTTGGTGAGAAGGCGATCAATCAGCGTTGAATCGATGCGATCGGGCTGACCCAGGGCATCGATCATGCCGCCGGAGGAGTCCTGGTTGAAGTTGAGCCCCGCGGTTCCGAAGGCTAGATCGAGATCGGTGATCACCGTGTCGGTGGCGTAGCGCTTGGACATCTGCCAGGCGATATTGTGCGCGATGGTGCTGGAGCCGACCCCGCCCTTGGCCCCCACGAAAGCGATTATTTTGCCGACGGGCGCGGATTTGGGATCGTGAAAGAGATTTGCGATGGTTTCGATGATCTGGATCTGATGCAACGGCGCCACCAGATATTCGCTGACGCCCTGGCGGATCAGTTCGCGGTACAGGATCACGTCATTGAGATGGCCAATGACAATCACCTTGGTGTCGGGCTGGCAAACGTGGGCTAGCTGGGCAAGTTCCGACAGGATCACGTCGCGCGAGCCATGAGATTCAACCAGAAGCACATTGGGCGTGGCCTGGGTTTGATAGACTTGCGCCGCGGCCATGATGCCGCCCAGCTGAATCGTGACATGGGCCCTGGACATGCGCCGGTCGGTGGCGGCGGCCTGCATCGCTTCGGCCGTCTGCTGATTATCGCAGAAGGCTTGGATGTTGACGCGCGGCACAAGGGCCACGAGTCCGTGGTCGGAGCTGTGTTGTGTGGCTATGGCCTGGTTTGCGGTAATCATCATGATGTCCTGCTAATCGTATTGTGGTCAGGGGCCTGAACTCGAAAGGGGCGGCGCAGGCAGATAGTAGATGCTCATGGCGGCGGTGCGGTTGGCCGCCTCCACGGGCGAAATGGCGCGCGGCCGCTCGAAGTCTTCCGGCCTGGCAACCATGGCCGCGATATTGTGTTGCGTCGCGCAGCCATAATTTTGATGAAAGGTGTTGGCCGGGTCGTGGGAGAGATCGCCGGACCAGTCGCCGCATTCCCGGGTGACCGCCACCTTGCGCACATAGGATATCCGGATGGGCGAAGATTTGGGTCCCGGATAGGACCCGACACCGATCTTGGAATGGGGCACTCCCTCGTCGGCAAAGAGCTGGGCGATGTCATGGGCGACCTTGCGGGACTTCCCGTCGCCCGTCGGCCACCGGATCGAGATTTTCGACTGGGCATTGTTGCGCGCGTCATGGGCGAAATTCGTGGCGGCGTTGATCTGCTCCGGCGTGAGCGTTCCCGCTCGCGCGGCAATACCCATTTTCACCGGCGCTTTCCTCACCTCGATCGGATATTTCTCATAATGAGTTGCGGGGGCGTAGTGGTCCTCAAGGGCAACTTCATCCAATGCGCAACCCGACAGCAGGACCGCAGACAAAAGCACAATCGCCGATCCGACATGGGTGGAAGCGTGCCTGGTGATAATTCTCAGCATGGTGTTCTCCGCACGCTACTCGATGATGAAGCCGATATTGCCGTGATAGACACCATCGGGATGATGGCCGGCGGTGCCATAGACCTTGTTGAGGCGGCCAAACAGGATCGTCTGCCGGTCGGTTGCGAGGTTCAAGCGATCGCCTGGCGCGGCCAGCTGGCTCTCGTGCACGGGATTCACGACATAGGGAGTGACAATGACGGCGAGTTCCGTGGCGTTCTGCTGGAAATTCCGGCTACGGAACAATGCCCCCAAAACCGGCAAATTCTTGAGGCCTGGCGTGCCGTCCACCTGCTGTTCAGTGATATTTTTGATCAGACCCGCCATAACCATGGAACCGCCAGAAGGCAGCTCGACAGTGGTTTCAGCCGACCGGGTATCGATGGTGGGAAAGCCAGCGAATCTTTCTTCTCCTTCTTCGCTGACTTCCGTCCTGATCTTGAGGCTGATCCTGCCTTCCGAGAGCACGACGGGAGTGAAATCAAGCGAAACGCCGATCGGCCTGAATGTGATATCGCAAGGTTCATCGGGATCTCTCGGGCATTCCCGATAGGCAACCTCGCCGCCGGCATGAAACCGGGCGGGGGCGCCCGATATGGCCGACAGGGTCGGTTCCGCCAGCGTGTGCATCAAGCCATCCGATTCAAGCGCGCGAATTGCGCCATCAACGCTAAAATCGGAGTTGGCATAGCTTGCCGCGAGACTCGAGAAACCTACGGCGGGGGTCAAGCTGGTAAGGGCAACGCCAAGATTGCCGATAGTAAGAACACCTTCCAAGTCAACACCAAGGCTTTTCAGGACGTTCCGCTGGACCTCGACGACCCTCACCTTAAGCATCACCTGATCGCCGCCCTCAATCTTCATGGCATTGATGACGAACCTTGGATCGCCAGCAAACTTAATCGCCATGCTTTCCGTGGCCGCCGCTTCGACGGCGTTGGACGCGGTGCCGCCCAACACGACATTGTTGCCTACCGTATCGACGGTGACGCGGGTGCCCGGGTTGGTCCGGTTGATGAGTTTCTGCAGGGCCATCATGTCGAGAGCGACTTCCAGATCGACGTTCATGATCTGCCGGCCCTTGGCATCGAAAAAGAAGATGTTGGTTTGGCCGATGCCGCGGGCGAAGAGATAGGCAGTGTTCTTGGTGCGCACCACGGCATCGACAACGCCGGGATCGCCGACAATGACGTCCTTTGCCTCCGCCGGCAGGCGGATGACGATCGACTTGCCCAATCCGATGCGGACAAAGTGGCCCTCCTCGGACCCACCCGGTTGGGAGTAGTCGGGATCGGTGGCAATGGCGACAGGCGCCGTCAGGGGAGCAAACGCGACAGCGAAAGCCATGGCGCCAGCCAGGAATTTCAATGAGCGGGTAATGTTATCAAGCAACATGGCGTTCTGCCTCAGCGACTGGAGGTGATTGATTCGATGCCGTAGCGGACGAACAGCCGATCGGCGCCGCCGGGACCCTGTTTTCTAATGTATTTTTCGGCGAGCTTCGGACCGCCGTTGTCCAGTCCCTTGTCGCCGTTCTCGGCGATCGAGCGCAGAGCCAGGGAAAGTTCACCCTCCGCTTCGACCAGCGCAACAACTTCGGACTGGATGGGAGAAAGCTCGAGTGTTGCGGTCTTGCCTTCGGCGACAGTGACCTTGTCTTCGCCGGTCTCTTGGCGATAGGTCTGGTTGATGGCGAGGACGCGGACGTTGGTGAGCACCGTTTCGCTTTTTACAATCTTTTGGCCGGTGGTGACATCGTCGGACTTGCGGGTGAGAATTACGTCGACGCGGTCATTGGGCAGAATGAAACCGCCCGCCGCGGAGCGTTCGGAAATCGCCACGGAGATGGCCCGCATGCCCTTCGGCAGAATGGCGCTCATGAATCCCGATTGATCCGGCATGATCAATTTTTTCTCGAGAATCGGTTCGCCATCGAAGATCGGCAAGCGCGCCCGGGCCGATCCCAGTTTGGTGCGCGCGTCGGGCTGCTCGTCCCTGGTAATCATGGGGTCGGTCACATTGTTTTTGGGCCAGTCGCGCCAGCTGACGTTGCTGTCGATCAGCTTTTCGCCCATGGCCATATCCTTGGCCGCGATGAGAACTTCGATCATCGGCACCTTGTTGATCTCGACCACTTCGGTTTCGGTCTTCCCGCCGCCGAGCATTCCCTTGGCCATGAGTCCGGCGAGGGCCGCCGCTCCCGCCGCCAATCCGAGAACTACAACGCGCATCTTACTCATCTGCTAGATCCTTATGTCCAAGACCTGGGGCCCGCCCGCGCTGGTTACTCTCGGCGGGAATGGTCAAATTTGTGTTAACCCTGTTCATCATTCTGCTTTTTCAACCCGCAACCTGCATGGGCCAGCTCTGCGGGAACGCCAGAATGGCACCAATGGCGAAGGCATAGCCGTAAGGAACATTCGGCTTGATCATGCGCAAGCGTTTGAGGAAAGAACGCTCCTTGATCTCCGAACCGATATTATACAGCGACCAGGCGGCAACAGTCAGGGACAGCAGGCCGCCAGCCAAGATAGTCATCGATAGGAAGTGCCCTATAGCAGGCCAGCCAAACCAAAGGCCGGCGGCAGCCAGAAGTTTTGCATCTCCGCCGCCGAACAAGCCGAAAGAAAAAAGCAGAAAGCCCACGACGAACAATCCGAAGGCGATGGCGAGGTGCAAGCCGAAGGTGGCGAGCGGCATCGCAGTCATCACGGCCATCGGAAAAAAAGCAACGGCGATGAGAATTGTCAACCAGTTGGGAATGCGCATCGCAAGCGCATCGCCCGCGCCAGCAACAATCATCAACAGGGGAAAGAGAGTGATCGAAAAAAAATGTGTCATGAAGGACTGGCCCCACGCCGGCTTGCGGCAGCGCCGCCAGCCTCCCATGCCGGCTCTTAAGAGCGGGTTAACCGTGGCTTTCCGGCTTCACACAAATAAAAATCCACCGGCCATGGGCCGGTGGACGTTTTTCCAGCAGCGCCACTCTTGTGGCACGGCTGCAAGACTTTACGGGCTGGTGATAGCCGCGCCGAGGGCCGTGAACTGGCTAATGAGGGCGTTCGTGATAAGCGGCATCACGAAAATAAGGCAAACGCCCATGGCAGCGGCGATCAGGCCATATTCGATGGCGGTCGCGCCGGAGTCGTCTTTCATAAAACGCACAAACTTGGTCATAGGATACTCCACTTTTACAGCACCTGGTCCAACACAACGAGGCTCAATGCGCCGTTTTCCATGAACCATGACCCACCTTACGAGTGACCCTTTAATGGCAAGTAAATCCGTTCGTTAAGATCATTAATCCGTTATGTGTACACGGATTTTGGTTATTAAATTCAGTATACTTTCGAGAGATTTGTATATATTTCCCACTAAAAGAGTAAACTTAGAGCTAACAGCCAATATAAACTTCCAATTGCCAACATTATTAACCGACCAATCTCTGTGACATGAATATACAATCATCTTTTGCATGGAAACACCTTTGCTCTCTTGCTCAATTAAGACGGTCAATTCATCAAAACCAGAGGAATGACTGAGCACCATCGTGAAGAGTTCTCGCATCCCAATGCAGACCGATGACAGGGTAGCGGGAGCAACGTGCGGTTTAATGGAAGATTCACCAATTCCGGCTCAAATGCCGGATTGTGATCGCTCAAAGCTGAACCTGTCTCGCGGAGAAACAAGAGTCATGATCCTCAACAGCCGTTTCACCGGCATTCTTCTCGGCATGATGCTGGCAGGCGTTGCGAGCCAGGCCATCGCTGCCCAGCCGTTGGTCATCCATACTGATCAGTCCAAAATCATCGATCTGGCGCGCGCGCCGGGAGTCGTGGTGGTGGGAAATCCCAGTATTGCCGACGCAACAATCCAGGGTAACAGGGTGTTTGTTCATGGCCGCGGTTACGGAACGACGAATCTTATCATCCTCGATGAGGACGGCGACCAAATCGCCGATTTCGAGATCGACGTTCAACTTGGCGGACAGAACAATGTGTCGCTTTTCAAGGCAGGCCAGCTGCAGAGCTATGTCTGTGCGGGGGATTGCCAAACCATGATGCATGTGGGCGATAACCCCGAGCATTTCAAAGATACGGTGCTTGAACGGAACAAGGACAAGATCGACCTTGCCACCGGCCAGGAATCTGCCGAGACGGACGAGCCGCCGCCGGCACAATGATCTGTCCAACAAATCGCATAATAACAAACCCCGGAACTCCGGGGTTTTATATTTTCCACTCTCTCCATTCGAGGGTGGATTTAATAGAATTCTCTAAAATTCGACTGAAGTTTTTCACGATACCGAAAACTTGTCTTGATAATGTCGATCTTTGATTAAGAGCAAAACCCGCACTCCGGTGCCGGAGCGCAGCCCAAGCCGGGAGAAGAGCATGCGAGGTCGAGTGAAATCATTGTGCAAGAGGGCACTGGGCAGGTTCTCCCGCTCGGAAGAGGGAGCGACGGCGGTGGAATTCGCCCTTGTTGGCTTCCCCTTTTTCTTCGTTCTCTGTTGTATCTGCGAAACAGGCATCATGCTTTTCGCCGAATATGTTTTGCAGAATGCCGCACAGGACGCAGCCCGTACGGTTCGCACCGGCCAGGCGGTGGGCGCCGATGGCTCGCCTCCGGCGACCGCCGGCGATTTCAAGGCAATCATCTGTGACAGTGTCGACTTCCTCATCGATTGCAGCGGCAAGGTCACGGTCTATGTCGACAACGCTCCCGACTTCGCGAGCCTTGAGACCGTGATGGGCGATCCGCTGGCGATCGGACCGGGGCCCATGGGAGAGCCCTATCCGGTTGTGTTCAACCCCGGCGCACGGCTTAGGGCGGCAACGGTCGTTGCTACCTATGACTGGAATTTCATATTCCCCTTCATGGATTTGCTCGGCAACCGCGCTAACGCCCGCCGCCTCTATGGCATGGCGATCTTCCGCAACGAACCCTTCTGATCGGAAACAACTGGCATGATCCGTAAACTTATATCGTTCCGACGCGACACCCGCGGCGTTGCAGCCATCGAAATGGCCTTCATCATGCCGTTTCTGCTGATCCTCTTTTTTGGCCTCGTAGACCTCACTCAGCTTATTTCCCTGAATCGCAAGGTCACCTATACCGCAAGCGTCGTCGGCGATCTTGTCACCCAAAACCAGGACACGGTGGCCGCGGCGGCTTTCACGGATTACTTCGATGCCGCAGAGTTGGTAATGAAACCGGCGGATATTTCCGGTGTACGGGTCGAAGTTTACCAGTTCCGCGATGAAGGCGGCAGTATCACCAGTCAATGGAACAGGAAGAGTTCCGGCGGCTCGGCGTGCTGGTCGCCGTCCTCGGCGGGTCTGTCCAGTCTGATGACCGATGGCAACGACGTGGTTGTCACGGCGGTGTGCACCACTTACACACCCTTCATGGCCACGTTCCTGGGCCAGGCCATTCTGGGCGCCACGAGCTTCACGATGAGCGAGCAGATTGCGCTTCGGCCGCGGCAGTCGGCGACCCTCGACTGCACCGGCTGCCCGTGAACTGCACTGGCCCGTAAAATTTCTGCCTGAAGTCCAGACCAGCGCTGGCCTCCCTCCTCAACTGGCGCTATTGATCTCCGCTGACCGGAGACGCTTTTGGATTCCAACATATTTCTCGCCGTTATTGCCGCTGCGGTCATGCACGCGGGCTGGAATGTCCTGGTCAAGCTGAAGCTCG
Source organism: Hyphomicrobiales bacterium (assembly GCA_014380505.1). The sequence goes on from JACMJT010000331.1 coordinate 8,366, forward strand.
ACCGTTTCCTTTCATTGTTCCTGATACAGCTGCTGACGGGCGTTATGGGTCTTCTCATGCTGGCCGTCTTTGCCCTACCAAATAGCGCAAGCCTTCCGTACGCGCTGATCTCCGGGCTGCTGCATCTCGGGTACAATTTGTTTCTGGCGCGCAGCTATCGGACGGGCGACCTTAGTCAGGTTTACCCAATAGCACGCGGTTCCGCCCCGCTGCTCACGCTTGCCGTCATCTGGTTCGTGGCGCGCGAGCAGGTTGGCGCGGCTGGCGTTCTCGGTATCGGCATCCTGGTGGCCGGCATTTGGCTGGTCAGCTTCGTTGGTAAAAGGGGTGTGAGGCTCGACGGGCTTACTTTGTTTTTCGCGCTCGGAACATCGGTGTTCATCGCGGCCTATACGGTGGTGGATGGGCTCGGCGGCCGAGCCTCAGGTTCGCCTTCAAGCTATGCGGGGCTGGTGTTCTTTCTGGATGGCCTGTTGATGCTGGCCTACGCCCTGGCAACGCGGGGACCGGGAATCTTCGCCGCCGTCGCACCCCATTGGCGGAACGGGCTTGCCGGCGCGTTATTATCCAGTGCGGCTTACTGGATTGTCATTTGGGCCATGTCGAATGCTCCGATCGCGGCGGTGGCGGCACTTCGCGAAACCAGCATCCTTTTCGTCATGGTGATGTCGATGCGGGTGCTGAAGGAACAAGTAACGGTGGCGCGCATTGGTGGAGCGCTGCTTGTCGTAGCGGGGGCCGCCGTGCTGCGGCTGGCCTGACACTCAGGCGTTTCCGATCAATATGCCCGTGAGGAACACCAGGAAGCCCCCAACCGCAATCTGGAATGCCGCCTTGAGGAAAGGCGTGTCCATGTATTTGTAACGGATCCACGAAATCGCCCAGAGTTCAACAAATACCACGGCGACCGCAAGTCCGGTTGCCGTTTTAAAATCGGGGATCAGATACGGCAATGTGTGCCCGAGGCCGCCGATTGCGGTCATAATCCCGGCTGCGGCACCGCGAATAAGAGGATGGCCGCGCCCAGTGAGCTTGCCATCGTCGGAGAGGCCTTCGGCAAACCCCATGGAAATGCCCGCGCCAACCGAGGCCGCCGTGCCGACCAGGAAAGTTTCCCACGTACTGCCGGTCGCGAAGGCCGCGGCGAAGAGCGGTGCCAATGTGGACACAGAGCCATCCATAAGCCCTACGAGGCCAGGCTGGATCACCTGAAGCAAAAACAAGCGGCGCTTGGCTTCGCCTTCCTCGATCTTGGCATCGGCCGTCACATGCTTTTCGCCAAGCCTGCCCGCCAGCGATTCGTGGCCCTTCTCGGCTTCGGCGAGATTATTCAAAAGCTTCTTCACCAGGGGATCGGCTGAACGCTCCGCCGCCTGCTTGTAGAAGCGGTAGTTCTCCAGCTCGATCACCTCGGCGCGCCTGCGCATTTCCTCGATGTTGAGCTTGCCGATGGTCCAGGCGGGCTTGTGCTTAACGAACCCCTGGATGTCGCTCCGGCGGATGAGCGGGATGAAATCGCCGAACTTTTTCTGGTAAAGTTCAGTGAGCCAGCGCCGGTGATCGTGTTCCTCCTCGGCCATTTCCATGAAGACTTTGGCGGACGCCGGATACGTCTCCATCAACGAGTTGGCGAAATGGGCGTAGGCGCGCGCATCGTCATCTTCGCTGGAAATCGCCAGCGCCAGAAGTTCCTGTTCGTTCAGGTCGGAAAAGCTTTTCAAGGGTCAACCGGGCAGACTGATGGTCGGGATGCTTTCTTAGAATTATTCCAAACTACCGTCCAGCCTGAAAAGACTCAGTTCTCGTCCATCTTGAGAGCTGAGATGAAGGCTTCCTGCGGGATATCGACTTTGCCGAACTGCCGCATCTTCTTCTTGCCCTCCTTCTGCTTGTCCAGAAGCTTGCGTTTGCGCGAGATGTCGCCGCCGTAGCATTTGGCGGTCACATCCTTGCGCAGGGCCGAAAGGGTTTCGCGGGCCACGATCTTGCCGCCGATGGCCGCCTGGATGGGGATCTGGAACATATGGCGCGGGATCAGGTCCTTGAGCTTCTCGCACATGACCCGGCCACGCTGTTCGGAGCGCGCCCGGTGCACGATCATGGCCAGCGCATCGACGGGTTCCATGTTGACGAGAATGGCAAGGCGCACGAGATCGCCCTCCTCATAGCCTGCCATCTTGTAGTCGAAGCTGGCATAGCCGCGGCTCACGGATTTCAACCGGTCGTAGAAATCGAATACCACCTCATTGAGCGGCAGCGCATAAACGACCAAGGCACGCGAGCCGGCATAGGTCAGCTGTTTCTGGCGGCCGCGCCGGTCCTCGCAGAGCTTGAGGATGGAGCCCAGATATTCGTCGGGCACGAGGATGGTGGCCTCTATCCACGGTTCCTCAATGGACAGGATCAATGTCTGGTCCGGCAGGTCCACCGGATTGTGGAGTTCAATCTGGCGCCCATCGCGCAAATTTATCTTGTAGATCACCGAAGGGGCGGTGGTGATGATATCGACATTGAACTCGCGTTCGATCCGCTCACGGATGATCTCGAGATGCAAAAGACCTAGAAAACCGCAGCGGAAGCCGAAGCCCAAGGCGGCGGATGTTTCCATGTCATAGGTGAAACTCGCATCGTTGAGGCGGAGCTTGCCCATGGCCTCGCGCAAATCCTCGAAGCGGGCCGCATCGACGGGGAAGAAGCCTGCGAAAACCACCGATTGGGCCGGACGGAAACCGGGCAGCGGTGTCACAGGCGGCGCCTTGTCCTCGACGATGGTGTCGCCGACGCGGGTATCGGCCACCTGCTTGATCGACGCCGTGAAGAAGCCGATCTCGCCTGGACCCAACTCGCCTACCATTTCCCGCCGGGGTCGCGATACGCCGACCTGATCGAGCTGATAGATGGCATTGGCCGCCACAAGCTTGACCTTCTGGCCCTTTTTCATGACACCGTCGATGATGCGGACCAGCACCACGACGCCGAGATAGGTGTCATACCAGCTATCGACCAGCAGCGCCTTCAGGGGCGCGTTGCGGTCGCCCTTGGGCGCGGGCAGGCGGTGAACGATGGCTTCGAGAACATCCGGAACGCCCAAGCCCGTCTTGGCCGAAATCGGAATGGCGCCTGAAGCATCAATGCCGATTACGTCCTCGATCTGCTGGCGGATGCGCTCGGGCTCGGCGGCTGGCAGATCGACCTTGTTGAGAACCGGCACGATCTCATGGTGGTTGTTGATCGCCTGATAGACATTGGCCAGCGTCTGGGCTTCCACCCCCTGGCTCGCATCGACAACGAGAAGCGAGCCTTCGCAGGCCGCCAGCGAGCGCGACACTTCATAGGCAAAGTCCACATGACCCGGCGTATCGATCAGGTTCAGCACATATTTTTCGCCGCTGTTGGCGGTGTAATCCAGGCGCACGGTGTTGGCCTTGATGGTGATGCCGCGCTCGCGCTCGAGGTCCATCGAATCGAGGATTTGATTGACCATGTCACGCTCGGCGACCGCGCCACAGAGCTGGATCAGCCGGTCGGCCAGCGTGGATTTGCCGTGGTCGATATGCGCGATGATGGAGAAATTGCGGATGTGGGAGGTTTCAATCATGGTTGCGCGGTGTTTGGCATCGGCACCCTGCCCGGTCAAGGACGGCATCAGCGCAGGCGGCGGGGCTTCACTGGAGCAGTATTGAGCGGGTCTTCCGGCCATGAATGCTTGGGATAACGGCCGCGCATGTCGGAGCGCACCGACGGGTAGCCGTTGGTCCAGAAGGTCTCGAGCGACTGGGTGACGGCGAGCGGGCGGCCCGCCGGGGACAGAAGCTCAATCCGCAGATGCGCCCGTCCATCGGCGATGGCGGGAGTTTTCGCCAGGCCGAACATTTCCTGTAGCCTGACCCGCAGCACGGGATCTCCTTCCGCCGCATAGTCGATCCGTATATCGGCGCCAGAGGGAACCTCAATGCGGACAGGAGCAAGCTTTTCAAGCCGGCGCGCGAGATCGGGCGGCACCATACTCCGCAGAATGGCCTGCATGTCGAGACGGTCAAGATGAGCCTTGCGGGTGATGCCGGCGAGATAAGGCGTTAGCCACTGGCCGAGCGTTTCGAGCAGTTTCTCATCTGAAAAATCCGGCCAGCCGTCATCGGGAAAGAAACGGCGCAGGAACAGGACACGGGCGCGCAGGCTCTTGGCATCGTCATTCCACGGCAACGCCGTCAATCCCATTTCCGCAACCCCTTGCGTCATGGCCGCGGCCATAGCCC
>JACMJT010000332.1 GCA_014380505.1 Hyphomicrobiales bacterium
GACGGCGATCAAGCACGAGGACGGAATTTGCCGCTGCGGCTGGTGTGGCAAAGACGCCATATACGTGGCCTATCACGACATGGAATGGGGCGTGCCCGAATATGATTCCCGTGCCCTCTTCGAAAAGCTGTTGCTTGACGGATTTCAGGCGGGCCTTTCGTGGATCACCATTTTGCGCAAGCGTGATGCCTTTCGCGGGGCGTTCGACAATTTCGATCCGAAAAAAATGGCGCGCTATGATGCACGGAAACTCAAGGCACTGATGAACGATACAGGCATTGTGCGCAATCGCCTGAAGATCGATGCGAGCGTTACCAATGCACAAGCCTATCTGGCCATGCCGGATTTCTCGGCTTACCTGTGGAACTTTCTCGATGGCAAGCCTTTGCAAAACAAATTGCGCAGCATGGCTGATGTGCAGGCCACAACACCGCTGGCGGAAAAAATCTCCAAAGATCTAAAACAGCGCGGCTTCCGCTTCGTCGGCCCCACCATCGTTTACGCCTTCATGCAGGCGTGCGGGCTGGTGAACGATCACATGGTGGATTGCCACCGCTACCTCGCCGTGAAGAAACTGGCGCGGTAAAGATGGCAAAGGAACCGCGCGCCTGGCAGCGCATGCTCTCGGGGCGAAGGCTGGACCTGCTCGACCCCTCACCGCTCGATATCGAAATAGAGGACATCGCCCATGGGCTGGCGCGCGTGGCCCGCTGGAACGGCCAGACCGAGGGCGACCACGCCTTCTCCGTAGCGCAGCATTGCGTGCTGGTGGAACAGATTGCCTTTCACCTCGATCCCGGACTCGACCGTCACGCACGATTGGCGGCGCTGCTGCACGATGCGCCGGAATATGTGATCGGCGACATGATTTCGCCCTTCAAGGCGGCGCTAAGCTACGATTACAAAGCCTTCGAGCGCCGGCTGATGGCGGCCATTCATATCCGGTTCGGACTACCGCCCACATGCAGCGAAGCCCTTGAAACCCAGATCAAGAAGGCCGACCATATGGCCGCCTATCTGGAGGCAACCCAGCTTGCGGGTTTCAGTTTGGCGGAAGCCGGCAAGTTCTTCAAACGCCCCCGCGGACTCGATGGCGAGGGTACGCAGAAATTTCATCGGCTGAAGCCTCTTGCACCGCCTGAAGCTTCGGCCATCTACCTCAAGAAATTCAAACAGCTCGTGTGAGGCCATGATTATTGTCTGCCCGCTCAACAAGGTCCAGCCGCTCGTCGACAGGCACGGCGTCAGCCATGTGGTGAGCCTTCTGGGGCCGGATACGCCACCCCAGCGTTTCGATAACATCGCGGGTGAACGCCATCTCTGGGTGACGTGTCACGATATCATTCAGCATACGGATGGTTTTACCCTGCCCTGTGCCAGCGATGCCGATAAACTCGTAAGCTTCCTCAAGGCTTGGGATCGCTCCACCCCGATGCTGATCCACTGTTGGGCGGGCATCAGCCGCTCGACCGCCGCCGCCTATACGGCCATGTGCCTGTTCAAGCCGGATGCGGACGAGGAGGACCTTGCCTGGCAATTGCGCCAGGCCTCGCCCTCGGCCTCGCCCAACCGGCTGATCGTTTCCTTCACGGATGCGGTTCTTGGCCGCGAAGGCCGCATGGTCCGCGCTATCGAGAAAATCGGCCGCGGCGCCGACGCCTTCGAGGGAACCCCGTTTTTTCTCGATCCGGGGCCGTGACGGTCAGCGCCCGGAGTGGGCGTAATCCCAATAAAGTTTACGGGCTTTCGCCATCACGGGGCCTGGCTGCAAGTTACGCGTCTCAATCCGGGTGACGGGACCAACTTTGCCGTAATTGCCGGTCGAGAAGATTTCATCTGCATCGAGGAAATCCTGCCAGCGGATCGAACGTTCATGGACGGCGATACCAGCCTTGCGGAGGAGTGCCGCCACTCGCTGACGGGTGATACCGTTAAGGAAAGTTCCGTTAGCCACCGGCGTGTGAGCTTCGCCCTCCTTCACCAGCCAGATATTGGAGGTGGAGAGTTCCGCCACGTGGCCCAGGGGATCGAGCATCGCGGCATTGTCGAAGCCCCGGGCCTTGGCTTCGCGCATGGCCCTCGCCGAGTTGGGATAGTGACAGGCCGCCTTGGCGTCGGTTGGCGCATATTCGAAGGATGGACGGCGGAAGGGCGACAGGGTGATGGAAAAGCCGTTGGGAGCGGGCAGCGCCGAACTGTAGACGGAGACCGAGAATTCAGTCGTTTCCGGATCGACGTCGACGAAACCGTCGGTCGCCCAGAACATGGGCCGGAGATAGAGTTCGGCGCCCTTGGGGAATTTGGCGATACCCTCGCGGGTGATCTCCTCGATTTCGCCAGCATTCTTCAAAATCTTGAGGCCAAAACTTTCGGCGGAACGGACGATGCGCTGGCAATGCAGATCGAGGTCGGGAGCCACGCCCTCGAAGGCCCGGCCGCCATCGAAAACACAGGAGCCGAGCCACGGCGCGTGGGTCATGGGACCCATGAACATGGGATTGCCGCCGTGCCACTTGCCACGGTACCAGGTCCAGGCAGTTCCCTCGTTTTCCTTCCAGGCCATGCAATTATCCCGCTTCCCAATTGACCAGTTCGACAGCCACGTCATCAAGTATCGCTGCAATCTCTGAAGGAGCCGAGAGCATGGCCAGGTGGCCAGCGTCAATGACTTTGACGCGGGGGTTGCCGAGGCGAGCGATCATTGAGTCTTGCAAGGCCGGCGAAACGCTTCGATCTTTCAAAAGTTTGATATAGGTCGCGCCGCTGGGCACTGGCCCCTTGTCCACGGGCGAAAGATATAGACCGGGAAATTCCGCCGCATAACGCTCGACCACCAAATCCGCCGATCTATCGTCGAGGCCGTTGCACAGATCTCTCCGAATCATGGAAGGGCTTGGCTTCAGACCTTTGGGGTTGAACTTGAACAGTAACCTGAGCACAACGCGATTGACGAAACCTAAGGCATCGACAAATGAACCGCCAACCGGAGGCACGACGGCGGCGAGATACACACAGTGCTTCAGTCTCGGCCCGAGTAGCGAAGCCATGCCGGGAATCAGAACACCCGCCAGCGAATGGGCGACCAAGACAATCGCGTCCATTCCCCGGCCATTAAGCTCGGCCGCCAACTCCGCGGCGCAACTGGCGGGGGTTACACCAACTCTTCTGCTTGGCACGTCGAGCGCTACGGCGGGAGAAGTCATTTCGTCGATAACCGGTTCCCAAACCCAGGAGTCCAGCCCAGCGCCATGGAGCAGGACAGTTGTAATTTCCGCCATTTCTGTTCACCAAATGGTTCCATCCCAACAATCGGTCCACTGATCATAGGTCGGTTGCGAAAAACTAAAAAGGCGCCGATTTGGCGCCTCTGCCTGCCATTTCCGGTGGAACTATAGAGTAGTATCGGAATAGAAGATGTGGTGGCCGATCTTGATCAGGCGCTTCATGTTCTTGGCCCACTTGGGGTTCACATAGTCGGCGTGATAATTGGTGGCGGTACCGATGGCGCCGATGGACTGGTCGCCGGCCATCGCCTTCAACGCAATCCGCTTCGAATTGGACCAGGCGGTGGGCTGCTTCACATCGTCGGGCAGGCCGTCGCAGGCAAAGGAGAACTGGCACGAATTACGCCGGCCGGAACCCTGATAGACGACGCCGCAGATCGACTTCGGAAAGTTCGGATCCTTGACCCGGTTCAGGATGACCTTGGCCACTGCGTGTTGCCCCAATTCCGTTTCGGACCGAGCCTCGAAATAAATGGCGCGCGCCAGGCAATTTTCCTCGGCAAGGCGCACGCGGCGGGCGGCTATGACCTTTTGCTTTTCGCCACGCTTCAGCTTGAACGACCGCTCGATCTTAGCCTTGGAGGGAGTGAAACTCACTTTGCGGATAACCGGCTTGTCAGCCTCTTCCTTGAGCGAAACCGCGGCCTGTTCGCCAAGATCGACCGAGGCCGGCATAATCCTCACCGTCTTGACGGGATCATATTTCAGGAGATCGCCCTTGCCTGTTTCAACGATGGTCTGCTTGCCCAGGACGGTAAGATTGACGATATCGAAATTGCTGCCTTCCGGCAGCAGGGAGCCCTTGGCAAAGATGGTGGAGGCGGGTGCTGAAATCGCATCCAGGCGCTCGCCGGGCAGGGTATTATGGGCAATGGCGTTCTGGCCCATGTAATGGCCGGCGAAGGCGAAGGCCAGAACCAGCATGAAGCCCCCGAACGCGAAGGGGCCATATTCGCGAAGCACGCCGCGGCGCTCGCCCAGCTCATGGTCCCGGTGACGGACCGGCCTTCGCGGCCTATAAACTCGCCCTGCTTTCTTCACTTCCCCTCAACATACCGTGGGCCGTGTTATGGTTACGGCGCTGTTAACTCGCGGTAGTCTAACCTCCCGCCCGTTTAGCATAGGTTAACCATACCGGCAACCCAAAGCCGACAGATTGCAAACAGATTTTTGCCCTTATCGATTCAAGGTTGACTTTGTAAATCTTCAACGATTTGAAAGCTTTGCCTGGGCTGCGGCAAGCCGGGCGATGGGAACGCGGAAGGGCGAGCAGGAGACGTAGTCGAGGCCCGCCGCCTCGCAGAAGGCAATCGAGGCCGGATCGCCGCCATGTTCACCGCAAATCCCCAGTTTAATGTCGGCGCGTGTGGCCCTGCCCCGCTTGACCGCCATAGTGACAAGTTCGCCAACGCCTTCGATATCCAGAGAAATGAAGGGATCGGTCTTGAAGATGCCCTTGGCTGTGTATTCCCCGATGAAGCGGGCGGCATCGTCGCGGCTGATGCCAAAAACCGTCTGGGTAAGGTCGTTGGTGCCAAAGGAAAAGAATTCGGCGGAATGGGCGATGTCGCCCGCCAACAGGGCGGCGCGGGGCAGCTCGATCATGGTTCCGACCAGATAATCTATGGTGACACCGGTCTCGGCCGCCACCGCCTTCGCCACGCCGACAATGCGCTCCTTGATCATGTCGAGCTCGGCCCTCGCCGCCACCAGCGGCACCATCACCTCTGGGATCGGCGCCTTGCCGGTGCGCCGCGCCACTTCGGTTGCCGCTTCAAAGATGGCGCGGGCCTGCATCTCCGCGATCTCAGGATAGCTTATCGCCAGTCTCACCCCGCGATGGCCCAGCATGGGATTGAACTCGTGCAATTCGGCGACGCGGGCGCGAAGGGCTTCCGGGTCGGCATTCATCTCGTCGGCCACTTCCTCGATTTCGTGATCGGCCTGGGGCAGGAATTCATGCAGCGGCGGATCGAGCAGCCGGATGGTGACGGGCAGGCCCGCCATGATCTCGAACAGTTCGATGAAATCGTTGCGCTGCATGGGCAATATCTTGGTGAGAGCTCCCCGCCTGCCCTCTTCCGTGTTGGCGAGGATCATCTCGCGCACCGCGACGATGCGGTCCGTCTCGAAGAACATGTGCTCGGTGCGGCAGAGGCCAATGCCCTCAGCACCGAAGTCGCGGGCGGTACGGGCATCGAGCGGGGTTTCCGCATTCGCCCTTACGGTCATCCGCCGTGCCGCGTCGGCCCAACCCATAAGGGTGGCAAAATCGCCGGAGAGTGCGGGCTTGATGGTCGCCACCTCGCCCCTGATCACCTGGCCGGTGGAGCCGTCGATGGTGATGATGTCGCCCCTGTTGAAGACTACCCCGAGCGAACTCATCGTCTCCGCCCGGTAATCGACGCGGATGGAGCCTGCGCCCGACACACAGGGCTTGCCCATGCCTCGCGCCACCACCGCCGCGTGGGACGTCATGCCGCCACGCGCCGTCAGAATGCCTTCAGCCGCATGCATTCCGTGAATATCTTCGGGGCTGGTTTCGACGCGGACAAGGATAACCCTGCGGCCCAGGCTTTTGAGACGTTCGGCTTCCGCCGAATCAAACACGATTTCGCCCGATGCCGCCCCCGGCGAGGCGGGAAGCCCAGTGGCAATCACGTCGCGCTTGGCGTCGGGATCGAGGGTGGGGTGCAGCAATTGATCGAGAGACGAGGGTTCGATCCGCAGGATGGCCTCATCCTTGGTGATCATCCCGGCATTGGCCATGTCGACGGCGATCTTGAGTGCGGCCGTGGCGGTGCGCTTGCCGGTGCGGGTTTGCAGCATCCAGAGCTTGCTGTCCTGGATGGTGAATTCGAGGTCCTGCATGTCGCGGTAGTGGTTTTCGAGCTTGTCGAAGGTTGCGCGTAATTCCTTGAAGGTGGCGGGCATGAGCGCTTCGAGGGAGGGCGCATCGGACCCTGCTTCCTTCCGCGCCTTCTCGGTGATGTTCTGCGGGGTGCGAATGCCGGCCACCACGTCCTCGCCCTGGGCATTGATGAGAAACTCGCCATAGAGCGCCTTCTCGCCGGTGGAGGGATTGCGGGTGAAGGCAACGCCGGTGGCAGAGGTCTGGCCCATGTTGCCGAACACCATGGCCTGGACATTGACCGCCGTCCCCCAATCCTCGGGGATATTGTTGAGCTTTCGGTAGGTGATGGCGCGGGCCGATTTCCACGATTCGAACACCGCACCCACCGCGCCCCACAACTGTTCATGAACATCCTGCGGAAAAGGCTTGCCGGTGTGCTCCTTCACCACCGCCTTGTAGCGGGCGATGAGAGGCAGCCATTCGTCCGCTGAAATCTCGGTGTCGAGGGCGTAGCCCTTCTCGTCTTTATAGCCGCCGAGAATCTCCTCGAACTCGGCGTGATCGACATCCAGCACCACGGCGGAATACATGCCGATGAAACGGCGGTAACTGTCATAGGCGAACCGCCTGTCACCGGAGCGAGAAGCCAGACCCTCCACCGTTTCGTCATTAAGGCCAAGATTAAGAACCGTGTCCATCATGCCGGGCATGGAAGCCCTGGCGCCCGAGCGCACCGAGACAAGCAAAGGCTTTGCGCGGTCGCCGAAGGTGGCGCCGACGAGCTTGCCGACTTCGGCCAGTGCGGCTTCGGCTTCGGCACGCAAGCCGTCCGGGTACTGACGATTGTTTTTGGTGAAGCGGTTGCAAACGTCGGTGGTGATGGTGAAGCCAGGCGGCACCGGGAGGCCCAGATTGGCCATCTCGGCGAGGTTGGCGCCCTTGCCGCCGAGCAGCGCCTTCATGCCGGCCTTGCCCTCCGCACTGCCGCCGCCGAAACGATAGACGCGCTTTTCCGCCATGTCCGATTCCCGTTACGCCGCGATGCAACAATCACGCTGTGGCGGCGCGGTCAAGTGGCGAAAACGGGCTTCCTCCTGCGGCCCATGACAAGCCAGAACGCAATCGCCATGTTCAAAAGATTAAAGGCGATGCCATTCAAAAACGCCGCCTGATAGGAGCCCGTCAAATCGAAAATCTTTCCCGACATCCAGCCGCCGAGCGCCATGCCCAACACGGTGGCCGTCAGCACGAGGCTGATGCGGGTTCCGGCCTGACGCGCCGGGTAGTGATCGCGAATGATCAGCGCATAGCTCGGCACGATGCCGCCCTGGGCCAGGCCGAAGAAGGCCGAGACGATGTAGAGCGAGGCCAGTCCATCGAAGGGAATGTAGAACAGCAGCGCCAGGCATTGCAGAAAGGAGCCCAGCAGCAATGTGCCTGCGCCGCCGATCCGGTCGGCAATGAAGCCCGAGGCGAGCCGGCTTATGATGCCAAACCCCAGCATCAGCGACAACATCTCC
>JACMJT010000333.1 GCA_014380505.1 Hyphomicrobiales bacterium
GCAGCCCGGTCTTGGCGGCGTAGGCGAGGCGGATGATCGACCCATCCGTAAGCCGCACGCGTCCCGATCCCTGGATCTGCATGAAGAAGGCATCCGCCCAACGGCGGAACCAGGCGATCTCTAGTCCACGGCCTGCGAGTGCGCCCTGCTCGATCTCTTTGCGGGTGAAATAGGGGGAGGGCTTGCCACCGGTCATGCGGCCGTATTTCACGCCCAGGCGTTTTTCCGTCGCCGCGTCGAAAGCCACGAGATCGGCGGGCTTGCGATAGAGGGGCACTGGAAAGCCGGCGGATGGCGTCAGGCTTCCTTCCGCCTCCGGTTCATAATAACCGGTGAACAAACCTTCGGGGCGAGCGGGGTCGTTCACCCGCAGAGGTTGGAAGTTTTCCTCGAAGAAACGTTTCGCGTCCGCCGCGGTTTCCGCATTCTTGCAAATGGCAATCCATTGCTCGCGCCGGCCGCCGAAGGCTACCTTTCGCTCGAAAGCTCTGCCTCCGCTTACAATCTCCGCGCAGGAGCGCCGGAAGGTTTCAAGCGCGGCTGAGTGATCGTCGCTCTCCCAGCCTGTGATGGCGGAAAAATCCAGGGGTTCTAGAATCGCTGCCCGCGCCGTCATGGCGCTAGCCATGGCCAAGACCATGGCAAGACTCAAGAGAAAGCGTGACCCTCTCACGCCCCGGCTTGGGTGGCGGCCAGTTTCCAGTTCGGATCGCGGGACGCAATGTCGCGCTCGAACGTCCAGACATCGGTGATTTCGCGGATGTCCGTGGGATCGCCCTCAACTACGGAACCATCCGCAGCCCGCGTCACTGAAATGATTTCGCTCACGAATTTCATCGTGACCGAAGCACGCTTGCCCGCAAGTTCGATGGCGGTAAGCTCCGCCTTGTCGATGCCCACGAAGCGCGACTCAACTGTCTGGCCCGCCGCAGTCCGGGCGTCGATGGCTGTCGCGAAACCATCGAAAACATCCTTCGACAACAAATCCTTGAGGGCCCCCTTGTCGCCCCTGGCGAAACCCTCGACGATCATCTCGTAGGCGAGCTTGGCGCCGTCGACGAAGGATTTGGGGGTGAAATTGGGATCGGCCTCGGCCAGGCCCGTAATAGAAGAGGCAAGGCTGGAGCCTTCCGGCGCATAGCCCATCCAAACGGGAAGCGGGGGTTCCGCTACGCCTACTGGCACCGGTTCTCCCGGCTGATCCTTGGGAAAGCGCAAGACAGCGCCCGTCGCCTTCTCCGGCGCAACCTCCGGCTTGCGGGTGGCCGCATAGGGGTCGAACGGCGGGCGTTCGTGACCGGTGCGGCTGCCAAGAACGCCGCGCAGGCGCCAGAAAATCACCAGGGCAATCCCCAGGAGCACCAAGTTGAAAGGATCTAAAAGCGTGTTCATCCGGAAACTCTAACCTTGATACCCGTCCAAAATGGGGCCAGCCGATTGGCGCCCTGGGCCAGCCGCCTATATATAGGACACATAAGCCCAGGTCCAAACCCAATGCACCGCTTTCTCGCTCTTGCCATCTTTTTAGGATTCTTTCTCGAACTGGCGGTCCTGATCGCCGTGGGCCAGCGCATCGGCGTGCTTGCAACGCTGTTGCTGATCGTTGGCGCGGGCATTCTCGGCGCCGCCGTCATCCGCTGGGCGGGGCTAGGCCTGGTGGCAGCCTTGCGCCGGCCCGCCATGGGCCGGACCTTCGCCACCAAGGACGCCGCGGCGGGCTTTCTGTTCATGGTGGCGGGGTTGCTGCTGATCGTGCCCGGCTTCATCTCCGATGTGCTCGGGCTCCTGCTGCTGCCTGCCGCCGTGCGGCAATGGCTTGCCCAAAAATTTGTGTCCCGGCTGGGCGGCTCCCGGTGGCGGCGTGAATCCTACAGCCCCGGAGATGTGATCGAAGGCGAAGCGATCGAGATCGAGGGTGAGATCGCCAAGCGGCCGGACACTGGACGCGACGGCTAGAGCGTCCCTGCCGTCTTGCGGCTGCCGGACGGGCATGATAGCGAACGGCCAGGATTCAAAAAGAGGCCTCTCCATCATGTCCAAGACTGCGAAACCGGCTCCCAAGAAGGCAGCCAAGGCTACCGGCAATGGCGGCGGCGATAAAGACAAGCCGCCGAAGGTGACGGCCGCCACGGCCGCCCAGCCGCTGAGCGTCGAGGCGCCGCAGCCCCAGCCGGGGTCACAGCCCTCCATGCGTGTTCTCGGCCAGTATCTCAAGGATTTGAGCTTTGAAAATCCCAATGCGCCGCAGTCGCTGGCGCCGCAACAGACCCAGCCCGACATCAACATCGCCGTCAACGTCAATGCCCGCAATCTGGCGCCCACGGATTTCGAGGTGGAACTGCATCTCGATGCCAAGGCGACGCTGCAAGGCAAGGTGGTGTTCGCCGCGGAGCTTCTCTATGCCGGGGCGTTCCGACTGGAGAATTTTCCGCAGAACCTGCTGCATCCCGCCGTGCTGATCGAATGCCCGCGCATCCTTTTTCCGTTCGCCCGCCAGATCTTGGCCGACGCCACGCGCAACGGCGGCTTCCCGCCGCTCATGCTCGATCCCATTGATTTCGCCAGCATGTACCAGAAGCGCATGCAGCAGCAAAAGGCAGCCGCGACGGTGGCCAAGAACTAGGTGGACGCGATCCAGTCCATCATCGAAAAGGCCTGGGAGGCCCGCGAGACGGTTTCGCCGGGCACGAAGGGCGAAGTGTGCGAGGCTGTCAACGAAGCGCTGAATCTGCTCGATTCAGGCAAGGCCCGTGTCGCTGAAAAAAAAGACGGCGGCTGGGCGACGCACCAGTGGCTCAAGAAGGCCGTGCTGCTGTCGTTCCGCCTCAACGATATGGAGATGATCGGCGGCGGCCCCGGCAAGAGCGGCTGGTGGGACAAGGTGCCCTCCAAGATGGAGGGCTGGACCGCCAAGGAATACCGCGCCGCGGGCTTCCGCGCCGTGCCGAACTGCATCGTCCGCCGCTCGGCCTATATAGCACCCGGCGCCATTCTCATGCCGTCCTTTGTCAATCTCGGCGCCTATGTGGATAGCGGCACCATGGTCGATACCTGGGTGACGGTCGGCTCCTGCGCCCAGATCGGCAAGAACGTCCATCTCTCGGGCGGTGTCGGTATCGGCGGCGTGCTCGAGCCCATGCAGGCAGGCCCCACCATCATCGAGGATAACTGCTTCATCGGTGCCCGCTCCGAAGTCGTCGAAGGCGTCATCGTCGGCGAAGGCTCGGTCATTTCCATGGGCGTGTTCATTGGACAGTCCACCAAGATCGTCGACCGGACGACGGGCGAGACTTTCATGGGCCGCGTGCCGCCCTATTCTGTCGTGGTGTCAGGTTCGCTGCCGCAAAAGCCGTTCAAGGACGGCTCGCCCAGCCCATCTCTGTACTGCGCCGTGATCGTCAAGCGTGTGGATGAAAAGACAAGGTCGAAAACCTCAATCAACGAATTGCTGAGGGATTGAATAGCTCCCCTTTGAGAATTTCCCGTCTTGAGCGATAACCCCGCCCACGGGGACAATTATCGAATCACTAAAAGCAGGAGGGACACGCCATGGACATGTCATTATTCACGAGTTTCGAGGGCCGCATCAACCGGCAGAAATGGTGGTTGGGGCTTATTGCGCTAATGATTCTGCAATGGATCGTCCTCCTCATCATCGGAATGATCTCCGGTGGTGGCATGATGACGGGTATGGACCCGAACAATCCGGAAGCCGCAGCTCAGGCCATGGGCATGATGTCGGTGCCGTTGATTATTGTCATTCTTATCTTTCTATGGCCCTCCCTGGCGATCTATACCAAACGCTGGCACGACCGGGGCAAATCCGGCTGGTGGACGCTCATCATTTTGATACCGTTGATCGGCGCCATTTGGGCGCTCGTTGAAATGGGCTTCCTGCGCGGCACCGATGGACCCAACGAGTACGGCAACGACCCGCTTGCGAGCTAAGGTTTCACAATCAATTCATCGCCCGGTCCCGGTGGCCGGGCGTATTGTTTGCGGCTATGATAGCGTCCCATGAAGAAACCCGTCGCCACGCCCGCCGATTCCGTCGTCATCCTGCAAGACCTCCTGCGCTGTGCGTCCGTTACGCCAGTCGAAGCGGGAGCGCTGACCGTTCTTGAAAATCTCCTGTCCGCCCAGGGCTTCGTCTGCCAGCGACTGATCTTCAAGGAAGAGGGCACTCCCGATGTCGAAAATCTTTTCGCCCGCATCGGCACGGGAACTCCCCATCTGTGCTTCGCCGGCCATACGGATGTGGTGCCACCGGGCCGTCTTGAGGACTGGTCGCACCCGCCGTTTGCCGCCGAGATCGCCGATGGATTTGTTTTCGGCCGGGGCGCCACCGACATGAAAGGTTCGATCTCAGCCTTCGCGGCCGCCGCGATCGATTATGTCAA
>JACMJT010000334.1 GCA_014380505.1 Hyphomicrobiales bacterium
CCACCCAGGCGGAAGCGCTCGGCGTTGAAATCTATCCGGGTTTCGCCTGTTCCGAAGTGCTCTACCGCGAAGACGGCTCGGTGAAGGGCGTCGTAGCAGGGGTCATGGGCATTGCCAAAGACGGTACTCACAAGTCCGATTACCAGCCCGGCATGGAACTCATCGGCAAGTACGTGTTCATCGCCGAAGGGGTGCGGGGTTCCCTGGCCAAGGAGATCATCCGCAAGTTCAATCTCTCTGAAGGCCGCGAGCCGCAGAAGTTCGGCATCGGCATGAAGGAGTTGTGGGAAGTGCTGCCCGAAAACCACCGGCAGGGCCAGGTGACCCACACCATGGGCTGGCCGCTCGGAACCAAGACCGGTGGCGGCAGCTTCGTTTATCACCTTGAGGATAATCTCGTGTCGGTAGGCTTCGTCGTGCATCTGAACTACACCAATCCCTGGCTCGATCCCTACCGCGAGTTCCAGCGCTTCAAGCATCACCCTTTAATCGAGCAAGTTTTGCGTGGTGGCAGGCGCGTGGCCTATGGCGCCCGCGCCATTACCGAGGGCGGCTTCCAGTCGGTGCCGAAACTGTTCTTCCCCGGTGGCGCGCTGATTGGCTGCTCCGCCGGCTTCGTCAACGTGCCGCGCATCAAGGGTTCCCACAATGCCATGAAGACCGGCATGATGGCGGCGGAAGCGGCGTTCGAGGCCCTGCAAGCCGGACGCTCCGGCGACGAACTCTCATCCTATGAGGATGCCTATCGCAAGTCCTGGGTGTTCACCGATCTCAAACGGGTGCGCAATGTGAAACCCATGTGGTCGAAGCTCGGCCTCATCGGCGGCCTTGCCCTGGGCGGACTCGACATGTGGCTTAACCAGCTCTTCGGCGTTGGATTCGGCACCTGGAAGCACGGCAAGCCCGACTACGCCACGCTGAAGCTCGCGAGCGAAAGCAAGCCCATCGATTATCCCAAGCCCGACGGTGTCATTTCCTTTGATCGGCTGACCAATCTGGCGTTCTCCGCCACCAACCACGAAGAAGACGAGCCGTCGCATTTGAAACTCAAGAATCCGGATATCCCGGTGGCCGTCAACTTGCCCATGTGGGCGGAACCGGCCCAGCGCTATTGCCCGGCGGGCGTTTACGAAATCGTTGAGGAAGAAAAAGGCCCGCGCTTCCAGATTAACCACCAGAACTGCGTCCACTGCAAAACCTGCGACATCAAGGATCCCTCCCAGAACATCGTCTGGGTCGTGCCCCAGGGAGCAGAAGGGCCAAATTATCCAAACATGTAAGGCCCGCGTTTACCATCGGACTGCCTGGTTTCGATGGATTCTTTCCCTTGTCCGGGATTGGCACAATTCTGTCTGCCGGAAATGCAGGCGCCATCGGCAACGGCTGCAAATCAACTCGAGTTTTACCTATTCCAGCCATGGAATATAGACGTTTCTCTGCTCTATTCCGAGATCGAGATAAATCGGCATAACGGGAGCGGCGTCATGAGCATGCGGCAGGTGCAACAGTCTGGCTTGAGGATCGCAAGGAAGTATATCCACGATACGCGTGGCTCCCTTTCCACGATCATCGGTCTGTCGATAATTCCGCTTTTCCTGGCTGCGGGCGTGGCGATCGATTCGGCACGGGTTTCCAGGGAACAGGTGGCCTTTGCCGGCGCTGTCGATTCCGCAGCACTCGCCGTTGCCGCTTCCGATCGCAGCGATTTGAGCGATGTGGAGGATGACGCGGCCGCAATGGCGGCCCGCATCGCGGAACTCAAGGCGTTCGCCGCCCTCTATATCGGTGAAAACTACACGCCGCAATTCCACGACGACACCGCCATAGCCGTCAGCCTCGATATCACCGACACCAAGGTCACCCTGTCGGCAAGCCACGACTATCCGACGACGATCATGAAGATTTCGGGGGTGACCGAACTCACTCTCCATGCCCTTGCCGAAGTGACCAAGAAAAAGGTCGCCAAATCGCCGATTGAAATTGCCCTCGTCATGGATACGACGGGATCGATGGGATCTGGCGGCGATTATATCGGACAGGCGCGCACCGCCGCCAAGGACCTGATGGCCATTCTCTACGGCGACGACACCACCAGCCCGTTCATCAAGGTATCGCTGGTTCCCTTCTCCGGTGCGGTTCGCCTCAATACCAGCGGGCTCGACATGAGCATGATCGACACGACAGGCACGGCGACCGTCTCCAAACTGCACTTTACCAATGCCGCCTGGCACAATTACCGGGCCTGGGACGAGCTTGCCAATGTCAACTGGAACGGTTGCGTGGAAAGCCGTCTCGGCAATCTGGGCCTTGACGATACGGCTCCCACTGCCGCATCGCCGAATACCCGGTTTACGCCCTATTTCGCTCCGGATGAACCGACGGTCAGTGGCTGGGGCTATAGCAACGAATATATCACCAACTCGGGCACGCCCAGGGAAACGACTGGCATCTCGACGTCGACCAGCTACTCGAATCATTCGAACCGGCAGAGGAACGTCAATAAGTATGTGAACAAAACGATCTCTGTCGAGAGCATGACATCAAACAACGATGGCCCCTGGGCCAACTGCGCCAAGTCGAAGATTATCCCTTTGACCTCTGATCGCGCCACGATTGAATCGGGTCTCGATGCAATGTTCGCTGCCGGTCCAACTGTCATTGTGGAAGGCTTGGCCTGGGGCTGGCGGACTCTGTCGCCCTCAGCGCCCTTTACCCAAGGCGCCGCCTATAACGATGACGCGGGCTGGCAAAAAACCATCGTTCTCATGACCGATGGCGAGCACGATGTTTCCGAGGATGCCAATGACCTCAACGGCTCGACTTACACGTCCTACGGATATGCGGAAGCAGCGTTGGCCGGAAACCGCTTCGGCACGGTCAATGAAACCCAGGCGAACGAGAGGCTGAATACGAAACTTGCAACGCTCTGCAACAACATCAAGAATGCCTCGAGCGAACGTCCGATCACGATTTATACGGTTGCGTTCCGCGTGACGTCGAGCACCGTGCAGAATCTTCTGCGCAATTGCGCGACCGATCCGAGCAAATATATGTTCGCGCCCGACGGCGAAGCCTTGAGCGAGCACTTCGAGCTGATCGCCAATGAAATCGTCGAGGCGACCATGCATTTGAGCAAGTAGCTCCCAAGGCCCTGAAAGAAGGCGCGCCGGTCCACGCCCGCGCGCCTTTATTTTTGCGGTTGCGATCATCGCGAAAAAACCTCATTCTGTAACGATGAGTCGCCTCATGGGCGGCATGGGGCCGCCCATTCCATGAAACGGATTGCCATGCCGGTCATTATCTTCCGCACCACCATAGTGGCCCTTGCCCTGTGCTGGGGCTTCTCCGCAGCCGGGGCTTCCGGGATGCCGGGCGAAACCTCGCTTTCGGGCAACTATCTAGCCGGGCGCACCGCCAGCAAACTGCGTGACAACGACGTTGCTTCCGAATATTTGTCCCGCGCCCTGGAGGGAGACTCTGGCAACCCGGTGCTGATCGAGCGCGTTTTCCTGCTGGAGCTGTCGGAGGGTAACATTGAGGCGGCTGAGGAACTGGCGGTGCGCGTTCTTGGCTCCAACAGCCAACAGCGCATGGCCCGCATCGTGCTGGGCCTCCGCGATTTCCGCGTCCGCCACTATGAGGATGCGCGCCGGAACTTTACCGTGGCCTCCTACACGCCCGTGGGCGAACTGACCTCAACCCTCCTCAGCGCCTGGTCCCATGCGGGCGAGGGCGAGCTGGTGCGCGCGCTCAGGAGTCTCGACAAGCTCGACGGCAACGAGAGCTTCGCCAATTTCAAGTCCTTTCACGCCGCCCTGATCTCCGACTACCTCGGCAATGCCATCAGGGCCGAGGCTTTCTACAAAAAAGCCCATGAACAGGCTGGGACCTCGCTGCGGGTGGTGCAGGCCTATGGCAATTTTCTCGAACGCAACGGCCGCGCCGAGGAGGCCACAAAAATCTATACGGCCTTCCTCGATGGCGGCGACGATAATCCGCTGGTGGCCTCAGCCCTTGCCGGCATCAAGGCCGGCCACAAGGCGCAAGCCATGATCGCGACGCCAGGTGCTGGCGCTGCCGAGGCGCTGTTCTCCCTTGCCACCGCCATGACCGACGAACAGAGCATCGATGTGGGTCTCCTCTATGCCCAGCTCGCCCTGTCGTTCAATGCCGACCGGCCGGTTGCCTTCACCCTGCTCGGCGACATCTATGAGGATGTGAAACGGCCGGAGAAGGCGATCGACGCCTATTCGCAGGTGCCGGAAACCTCGGCCTTGCGCGCCAATGCCGAAATGGAAATAGCCATCAACTTGCAGCGCCTCGAACGCAAGGACGAAGCCTTGGCCAGGCTGAACGGCCTCCTCGCGCAAGACCCTGGCGACTACGATGTCCTGGTGACGCTCGGCAACATCCACCGCAACAACGAAGATTTCGCCAAAGCCGCGGAAGCTTACGACCGCGCTATCGCGACCTTCACCCAGCCGCAGCCTGCCCATTGGCGGGTGTTCTACTACAGCGGCATTTCCAACGAGCGAATGAAGAACTGGGATAAGGCCGAAAAGGAGTTCCGCCGCGCCCTCGAACTGGCGCCGGAAGAGGCGATGGTTTTGAACTATCTCGGCTACTCGATGGTCGACAGGAAGATCAATCTGGTGGAAGCGATGGCGATGATCAAGAAGGCCGTCGCCCTCAAGCCCAACGACGGCTACATCGTCGACAGTCTCGGCTGGGCCTATTTCCAGCTTGGCGACTACGAGCAGGCCCTGATCCATTGCGAGCGCGCCGTGGAATTGCTCGCCGCCGATCCGATCATCGGCGAGCATCTGGGCGATGTCTACTGGCGTGTTGGCCGCAAACTCGAGGCCCAATTCCAGTGGCAGCACGCCAAGGACAACAAGCCCGAGCCGGAGGATCTGAAGCGGATCCAGGACAAGCAGGCGAACGGCTTGCCCGATGAGGTGCCGCTTACTCCCGTGCAGAACACAACGGATCAGAACAACGGTTAGATTTACCGAGTTCGCGCCCGCCAAAATCAATCTGGCGCTGCATGTGCTTGGGCGCCGCGCCGGCGGGCTCCATGAAATCGATTCGATCGTGGCCTTCGCCGATGTCGGCGATGAACTGCGCTTCGAGCCCACCCCGGAATTCGCCATTGCAGCCAGTGGGCCATTCGCAAGGCTGCTGCCTCTCCTTGAAGACAACATAATCACCAAGGCTTATCGGAAAGTTGCCGCGATCGCCGCCGCGCGCCACAAGATCCTGCCGCCCGTCACCGTGCATCTCACCAAAAACCTTCCAATATCGGCTGGCATCGGTGGAGGGTCCGCCGACGCCGCCGCGGCCATGCGGGGTTTCCTGCGATTGGCGGAAATCGAAGGAGTCGACTCCGAAATCGAGCAAGCCGCCTTATCGCTTGGCGCCGATGTGCCCGTTTGCCTTATGGGTAAGGCCTGCCGCATGCAGGGTGTGGGCGAGCGCATCGTCCCTCTCGAAAATTTCAAACCGCTGCACGCCGTGCTGGTCAATCCCCGGATCGCGGTTCAGACGCCGGCGGTCTTCCAAAAGCTCGGGCTGGCCGAGGGGGAGCGCCGGGGAACTTCCCTCACCGATCTCTCTGACCCTGCGGCATGGCGCAACGATCTCACCCTACCGGCCGTGGCGCTCGTTCCCGCCATCGCCGGTGTAATCGCCGTGCTGGAGAACCAGCAAGACGTTCGCTTCGCCCGCATGTCCGGCTCCGGCGCCACGTGTTTCGGAGTATTCGAAAAACCGGATGCAGCGAGGGAGGCCGCGCGGGCTATTTCGGCGTTGCACCCGCAATGGTGGGTGCAACAGGCGATTTTGGGCTGAACCTCACTGCGGAGCCCCTGTAACGGCGGAACCTTCACCACGCCCCCGCGTTGATCAACAAGGCCGAACCATGCGGTTCGTCCAACCGATTCCTGGTTAGATGGAGAATTTAGTGATGAACAAGTTTTACCCCTTGGCGATAGCGGCGATGCTCGGCATCGGCGCTTTCGCA
>JACMJT010000335.1 GCA_014380505.1 Hyphomicrobiales bacterium
AAGATTTTATAGGCCGCGGAGTTGGTGGTGCAGCGCCTATGTGGTGCCGGTATTGGCGCTTGTCATCAGATTTTCGCGATACGGCTTCTACGATACTTGCGGCGGAGGATGAAATGTGTCCGTCCTCGTTCGAGGCAACTTGACTAAATCGTAAATCGACGATAAACGATGAATATGGATTTGAGAATCGACCGTGTGGCCGCGCATGCGGTTCTCGCCGCCCGCCTCAAAGCGCTGGGCCATCCGGCTCGAGTTGAAATTCTGCGCGTACTCGCCGAACGCGGCACCTGTATCTGCGGAGAGGTCGTGGAGGTGCTCCCCTTGGCTCAAAGCACCGTGTCCCAGCATCTCAAGGTGCTGAAGGAGGCCGGCTTCGTGCGGGGCGAGGTCGAGGGTCCCAAGTCCTGCTACTGCCTCGACCAGGCGGTCATTAAGCAGTTCCGTATTGACCTTGACCAGTTGTTCGCCTGCCTAAGTAGCCGTGTCCCCAAACGAAGGAGGAAAAAATCCAATGACTGAGCAAGCTGAAGAAATCCGCGCGCTCGTGCGCGAGAAATATGGGGCCATCGCCCGCAACGAAGGGAGCTGCTGCGATTCCTCCTGTCATGGCGAGGCCGGCGGCATCGACATGATCGGCAACACCTACCAGTCCGTCGAGGGCTACTTCGCCGAGGCCGATCTTGGCCTTGGCTGCGGGCTGCCCTCCGAACACGCTGGCATCAGGATTGGCGACACGGTGCTAGACTTGGGCGCCGGGGCTGGCATCGATGCCTTCGTGGCGCGACGGCTTGCGGGCGAAGAGGGCCAAGTCTATGGCGTGGATATGACGCCCGACATGGTGGCAAAGGCTCGCGCTAACACTGAGAAACTGGGATACCGGAATGTCGAGTTCCGACTGGGCGAGATCGAGCACTTGCCATTCGAACGCGATTCAATCGACGTCGTAATTTCGAACTGCGTCTTGAACCTCGTGCCAAACAAGGCCCGAGTCTTCACGGAGGTCTTCCGCGTGCTGCGCCCCGGCGCCCGCTTCTGCATCTCTGACATATTGGCCTCTGCCCCTTTGCCGGAGAGCCTTCGCAAGGCTGCGGCCCTCTACATCGGCTGCGTGGCGGGCGCCGAGCCCGAAGCGAATTACCTCGCCATCGTCAAGAACTCAGGCTTCCGAGATATCTACGTCGTCAAGTCACGGCGCATCGGCCTTCCCGAAGATATATTGGCCAGCATCCTATCGGTGAAAGAGATCGCCGCTATGCGTGACGAGGACTTGCATATCAAGAGCGTGACGGTGGTTGGCACCAAGCCCCTCAGTTGAGCGCCTGCCCAAAGTGACGCGAACTTTGCTATTTTTCGAGATCGGCGGTATTGTTGCAATCAGGGAGTAACGCCATGGTTTCACAATCGATCACCCGAAGGCGGGTTTTGGTCACCGCGGTCGCCGCAACGGCTGGAGCTTCCGGTACGTTGCGGTCCTTGGCGGCAACCGGGGATTATCCGGCTATTCAAGCCTATCGCAATCCCGGATGCGGATGCTGCGAGAAGTGGGCCGAGGGCCTGCGCCAGGCGGGCTTCACCGTGACGATGGAGGATGATCCCAACCTTGAACGCCGGAGGGCCGAGGCGGGCGTTCCCGCCGCCATCGCCGGATGCCACACGGCGTTCATGGGAGACTATGTCATCGAAGGCCATGTTCCCGCCTCCGACATCAAGCGGCTGCTGAGTGAGAAGCTTGAGGTTCGCGGCCTTGCGGTGGTGGGAATGCCGATGGGATCGCCAGGCATGGAAAGCGGTGATGCCGCCGAGAAATACGATGTGCTGGCGTTCACGGCGGATGGGGCAAGTACGGTCTTCGCCAGTTATTGAATGCATGCGCCATGGCTACTCAGTTTGCGCACCATCCTCGATAACCGTGATGGTAACGTCATTGGGGGGCCAAAACCACAAACCCACGGCGGCCACTAATACGGCGGCGGCAGCAATCAAAAAGATTTTCTTTTTCATGCAATGTTCTCCACGGCAAGCACGGCGTTCAAGTGGAGCCGCCGCCGGTCATTGACCTAATACACTATTACTTGCCGTTCTTCGCGAGCCACTCGGTCATGACGGCGATTTCGCGCTCCTGTTCCTTGATGATGCCTTCGGCCAGTGTTTTGATTTCAGCGTCCTTGCCATGTTGCAGAACCACCTTGGCCATGTCGATGGCGCCCTGGTGGTGGGGGATCATGCCCTTGACGAAATCAACGTCGGCATCGCCCGTGTACGGTTCCATCATGGCTTTCATCATCTCGTCCATGACTTTCTTGTAGGCGGCGGTGGATTCGGACTCAGTGGCGGCGGCCACGGTGGAATGATTCCTGCCGGTTCCGGTCAGGTTCAGAAAGCCGATCACGGCCGCGGCCGTGGCGATAAGGATCAGAAGATTTTTCTTTTTCATGTGGTGTTTTCCCTTGGTTTAGTCTGTTCAGGATTCTCACAGTTGCCGGGAGCGCAGGCGCAGCGCGTTGGCGATTACACTCACGGAACTGAGAGCCATGGCGGCGGCGGCGATCACGGGCGACAGCAGGATGCCGAAGGCGGGGTAGAGCACGCCCGCCGCTATCGGCACGCCGCCGGCGTTGTAGATGAAGGC
>JACMJT010000336.1 GCA_014380505.1 Hyphomicrobiales bacterium
ATCGCCCGCCGCCTGAGCGCGCGGCTCAAGGCGGCCAACGACCATCTCGTCACCGGCGTCTCCCCGGTCGTCGCCACTTGGCGCAAGGAACACGACTCGTTGGGCGAGCGCGAACTGCCGGACAACGCCTACTACGGCGTGCAGACCCTGCGCGGCATGGAGAATTTCCCGATTTCCGGCATCCCGCTCCATCACTTCAGCCATTTCGTCCGCAGCCTCGCCTACGTGAAAAAGGCCGCCGCCCTCGCCAACAAGGACCTCGGCGTCGTCCTGCCCGATCGCGCCGACGCCATCGTCGCCGCCTGCGACGAGATCATCGCCGGAAAATGGCACCGCCATTTCACCATCGACATGATCCAGGGCGGTGCCGGCACCTCCACCAACATGAACGCCAACGAGGTCATCGCCAACCGCGCCCTCGAAATCCTCGGCCACCGCAAGGGCCAGTACGAATTCCTCCACCCGAACGACGACGTCAACCGCTCCCAGTCCACCAACGACGCCTACCCCACCGCCATCAAGATCGGCGTCATTCTAACGATGCGCGACGCCACCTCCGCCCTGCGCGAGCTGAAGGCCGCCCTCATCGCCAAGGCCACCGAGTTCTCCGACGTCCTGAAAATGGGCCGCACCGAGAACCAGGACGCCGTGCCGATGACGCTCGGCCAGGAATTCAGCGCCTACGCCTCCACCATCAAGGACGGCATCCGCTACATCGAGCGCGCCGCCGATGAATTCCTGGACGTCAACATGGGCGCCACCGCCGTCGGCACCGGCATCAACAGCCCGCCCGGCTACGCCGAACTCTGCACCCGTCACCTGACCGAAGTCAGCGGCCTGCCCATGCGCCTGGCGGAAAACCTCGTCCAATCCACCCAAGACAGCGGTTCCTTTTCCCTCATGAGCGGCGCGATGAAAACCGCCGCCGTCCAGCTTTCCAAAATCTGCAACGACCTACGCTGGCTCTCCTCCGGCCCACGCTGCGGCCTTTATGAAATCCGCCTGCCCGCCATGCAGCCCGGCTCGTCCATCATGCCCGGCAAGGTCAACCCCGTCATCCCGGAAATGGTCAGCCAGGTCTGCTATCAGATCATCGGCGCGGACGTGGCCATCTCCATGGCCTGCGAGGCGAGCGAGCTGGAGCTCAACATGGCCGAGCCCATCATCGCCTTCAACCTCTTCTTCGGCCTCACCCTGCTGCGCAACGCCGCCATCGCCCTGCACACCCGCTGCATCTCCGGCATCGAGGCGAACCGCGAGCGCTGCCTCTCCTACGTCCAGAACTCCATCGGCCTCGTCACCGCACTCAATCCAGTCCTCGGCTACGAGCGCAGCGCCGCCATCGCCAAGGAAGCCCTCGCCACCGGAGCCAGCGTTTACAGCCTCGTCCTCGAAAAAGGCTGGCTCAGCCAGGAGCAGCTCGACGACCTGCTCACGCCGGAGAAAATGACCCGCCCAAGGTGACAAACTCCAAGGACCGCGAAATTCATTTCGCCTGGGTTCGAAACGGCGACTCATTTTGGTAGCGGGTCTAAGCTAATCACCCGCCGGGCCACCTCCGCAGCCTCGTCCATCTGCAAACATCGGTTGATGTTGCTTCGATCCAATAGGTCGTCGGAGAGGAATTCGTCGTATTTCATCCGATGCCTGTCGGGGATTTGCTGCGCAAGCTCCAGCAGATCAAACCGCGATTCGGCGATTTTCGCGAAATGAGTTCGCAGGGTTTCCTCGCCGGCTTCGTAGCGCAGTGACAAGGGGCGCCTATCGACCCGGAGTCCATCTGCACGGGCGCAGAGTTCGAGGGTCAGCATGGTTCGAGTGCCGACCCACGGGTAGAAATCCGCACCTATCCCGTTTTTGAGGATCGAGCCATGGTTCAGGCCGGTAGCCCGGAAAATCTTCCTGGCGGCGTTGAGCAGTTCCGCTGCATCGTCGTGCAGGTAGGGATAGGTATGTTCATTTGCCAACGCCGCCTTCATTTCCTGAAAAACCCGACTGTGAATTTCCCCTCCACTACCCAGAAACACCGGCTTCTTGAAACCTTTCGCAGGAACAACCTCGACCAGGCGCTTCCGAGATTCCACATCGGTGACAATCCATCGTCTGCCGTTCAGAAGCAGATGTTCGCCAACGGGGGGGACGGATTCACGAGGGATGCGGCCTATGGTTTCCTGGGCACAACGGACGGCAAAATCCTCTCCGCCCGAGAATGCGGCGTAGAAATTCCTTCCACACACGATGGCCTCCCCATCCGGCGTGAGGA
>JACMJT010000337.1 GCA_014380505.1 Hyphomicrobiales bacterium
CGTGAACACGGGTTGGGTGAGCTGCACGATCCATGCGATGGTCGCCAGAAGCACAAGCCGCATCACGAGGGCAGCGCCGATACCGAGCCTTCTGGCGCGGGCGCGATCCGCTTCCGGCAGTTTGTTCGATAGGATGGAGATGAAGATCAGGTTGTCGATGCCAAGCACGACTTCCATGGCGATCAGCGTGGCAAGCGCGATCCAGCCTTCCGGCGATGAAACGAAGGAAAAATAAGTTTGCCAGAAATCCATGGATGTCCCCGCTCCGTAAATTACCCCATTCGCGGTTCCATTAGCCCGGCTTCCGCCGCATGGCTAGCCACCACACGAGAAGGCCCAGGGCGAAAGGGATACCGCCAAAGAGCAGAACCAATTCGACGATGTCGCCTGCGCTTTGAGACAAAAAAAGAAGACTGCACCCGCCCGAGAACAGCATGGTGAGTCCGGCAGCCACCGCAAAAACCAGGCGCAGCCCCGAATGGCGGGGCTTGCCATGGGCCGCTCGCCGGCTCTCGTGCCGCTCAAGCAGCAGCCACAGCATGCCTCCAAGGAACAGAAGGCCCACAAAAAAGAGCACGGTCATCTCAAGTCCCTACCTTAGGCGGCTTCGGCCGCGGATAGGCCGACAGCATGATTGTAAGGCCCCAAATTATTGCCGCACCGCATTTCGGAACAAAGACCCAAAGCAGTTGAATGCCTCCTTCAGCGTAAAGGAAATATGCCTCTATCAAAAAATATGCAGCGCCCAATAAGCAAAGCGCCAATCCTGCACCCCAGGATTTGCTCCACATCATCATCATCACCAAGAATAGAAAGTTTGCAAAAAATGCCCAAGCGAGAATAGGGCCAAAAGAGCCGGCTCCGCCCAAGTCTCCCAGCATCGCTGCGCAACCCCCTATAAACAGCAGAGCCAAACCACAGTAAATCGCAAAAAGTACCCTCATCCGGCGCCCATCGACACCGCCATCCGCCGCCGAGCCGGCTCATCGCGATAGAACATGTTGTAGGTCTCGAACGGGATGATCTGGCCGTTCGGCGTCACGAAATGGATGCAGGACCGCTTCACCCGGCCGATGCAGAAATTATGCCGGTCCATGAATTCGACAATGGCGATGCGGAAGATGTTCTCGTAGCCCATGCCCTCGGGCACCGGCACCTCCGGCAGGCAGCACAGCAGCGCGTTAAGCTTTTCGGGGTTGTTGCATTCCGCCGTCGCCAGCGAAAAGAAATTCATGATCTGCTTGTGCAGTTCGGGGAATTTTTCGAAGGTGATGGCATTGGGCAGCGCTTCCACTAGCATTTCTTTTGGAAAGAACGAAGTGATGGGTGCTATCTTTTCACCTTTCCGGAGCGCATAGCCGATGGCGATCGATTCCGGGTTGCATGGCAGCGGGATGATGTCGCCTTCGCCAAAGGCGGTGCCCGCATCGATAATCCTGCGCCTGATGTCGGAGAGCACGAAACGGTCGCGGGCGGGATCGAAATTCTCATTGCGGCCGGCATCCTGGATCGGCTGGAAGGTGATGCCGCGCACGCATTTCCACTGGAGCGCATAGTCGATGATCTTTCCCAGCTCATCGTCATTGATGCCGCGCTTGACCACCACGACAAGAGTCGTCGAAATCGATTGCTTTTCAAGGGCTTCCAAAGCTTGTCTGCGAATGCGCGTGAGGTCGGCCCCGCGCAATGTCTTGAGCGCCTCGGGCTTGAGCGAATCAAACTGCAAATAAATTTCGAAGCCGGGCTTGAAGGTCGCCAGTTGCTTCACAAACTCCGGCTCTTGGGCAATGCGGATGCCGTTGGTGTTCAGCATCACATGCCGGATAGGCCGGCGCTTCGCCACCGCAATGATCTCGAGAATCTGTGGATGAATCGTAGGCTCCCCGCCCGAGAGTTGCAGCAGATCGGGCTCGCCTTCACTGGCCACGAGGGCATCCATCATGCGCTCGATTTCGGCCAGCGGCCGGTGATAGGTCTTGGCCGTCGAGCTATCGGCGAAACACACCGGGCAGGTGAGATTGCACGCCTCGTTCACGTCGATGAGGGCCAGGCAGGAATGCTGCTCATGGTCCGGGCACAGCCCGCAATCATAGGGACAGCCATGTTCGGTGCGGGTTTGCGGGTTGAGCGGCCGGTCGCCGGGCTTCAGGTAATCGTGGCAGAGCTTGTAGTAGGCGGCGTCCGTCGAAACCAGCGACTTCTGCACGCCATGTGTCTTGCAGCGCTTGAGATAATAGACATTCCCCTCCTCGATGATGATCTTGGCGGGAACCAGCGCCAGGCAGGTTTCGCAGAGCGACGTCGTCTGCCCATAAAAGATATAGGGCGCAATCTTACGGACCGGCGCGTTCATGATTTCTCCCCATCATACTGAGCGAGTAAATCACGAGGCCAGCACAAATGAAATGGAAGAGATTGAACGGCCCCAGCAGCGGGCCGTAGGGCTTGAGGAATTCCCAAACGAAACGCTGCGCCCCATAGAAGATGACCAGCAGATAGAAACCGTTCCTCATGAAGAACGGGTTGCGTGCGCCAATGAGGATGATGGCTACGGCTAGGAAACCCGTCATCGCGAAGGACTCGTAGAGTTGCACCGGGTGGCGCAAAAGACCGTCACCGAAATCGTGGCCCCACGGGAGCGCCGTTTCGGTTCCATGTGTGTTGTCCTCGAGCCCCGAGAGAAAACACCCCCAGCGTCCGATCGCCACGCTCGTTGCGAAGGCGGGAACGAAGATCAGGCCCGTTGAGCCGCGCAAGCCCCGCGCCCATTTGAAAAGTTCGACGGCGGCAATGGCGCCGGCGAGCGCGCCAACGATGCTGCGTCCATATCCAGGAACGCCCGTGAGCCAAAGATTGAGCGAACCCGCGCCATAGCCGCCGATAACGGCGCCGGCCACCAGGGCCAATCCGTAGCCCAACCCCGCCTTCTCGATTTTTTGTACATTATCGTGCAGCCGCCAGCGATAGACGGCCAAGGTCACGGCGATCGCCGCCAGGCCGGCGAGAACGTCGAAAAGCGAATGAACGGCTACGCCTTCCACATGGCCCGGAGCGAAATCCACGCGAACAAAACCATGCCGGCGAGATAACCCATCGAGCCGATCGCGACCCCCGGTTCCGCCGATGCATTGCCCGAGTCACCGCCGTAAAAGATAAGGAGCGAAACCATCATGACAAGCGCACTGATTGTCTGAAACCAAAAATGCACTGTCGCGATACGCGAGACGTTGATCAGGGGGAACTGCTGATAGAAAAATGCGAAGAGTGCCGATGAAACCCAGCCGGCCAGCAAAATATGAGCGTGGGTTGGCATTTGGAGATGATTGCCGGAAATCCCCATGTGCAGGCCCAAAAACATGCCGCAAATCGCATAGATGACGGCAACCGTGAAGAAAAGACGGGCGACCCCCTGCATGATGATTCCCTTTTGCCCAGCATTCCCCAGGCCGGGGCATACCTGATCAGGAGGGTGGATGCAAAAAAACCTATTCCTGGAATTCGAGCGCGTCCCGGATGATTTTCTGAAGATCTTCGCGGCGGTAAGGCTTCATGATGATGAAGCCCTCGCGGAACCGCGGTTCCTCCTGGTGCACCATGGCGCCCTTGGGATAGCCCGAGGTGTGCACGATCTTGAGATCGGGCCGGATGCCGCGCGCCGCCTGGGCGAGATCGAAACCGTTGAGGCCGCCGGGCATCACCACATCCGAGAACATCAGATCGACGTCCGGATTTTCCTGCAACCGGGCCAGCGCCTGCAAGCCATCCTCGGCCTCGACGATGTCATAGCCGAAATCTTCTAGGAACCCGCAGGCCACCGCGCGCACGGCTTCCTGATCCTCGACGACCAGTATCTTGGGCCGCCTGGGTGTTGCTTCCACCGGTTCGGCGGCAACAGGTGCTTCGGCTTCGACAGCGACACCGGCAACTTCGGGCACCGCCTCTCCGATAGCGAATTTGCGCGGCAGGTACATCTTGATCGCCGTGCCGTGGCCCACTTCGCTGTAGACGTTGATGTGCCCGCCCGACTGCTTGATGAAGCCATAGACCATGGCAAGCCCCAGGCCCGATCCCTTGCCCTGCGCCTTGGTCGTGAAGAACGGCTGAAACACTTTTTCAAGAAGCTCCGGCGCCATGCCGCTGCCGGTGTCCGAGACCGCCACCATGACCTAATGGCCGGGCGTCACCTCCGGATATTTCGCGGCGTAGGCCTTGTCGAGATAGATGGGCTGGGTCTCGATGGTGAGAAGGCCGCCCTTCGGCATCGCGTCGCGGGCGTTGATCGCCAGATTGAGGATCGATGATTCAAGTTGCGATGGATCGATGAGGGCCTTGGGCTCGCCCGCCATCGCATCGGCCTTGAACTGTATGGCCTCGCCGATCGAGCGTGAAATGAGCGGCGCGATGCCCTTGACGAGATCGTTGATATTGACTTCGCGGGGTTCCAGCACCTGCTTGCGCGCGAAGGCCAGCATTTGCCGGGTAAGATCGGATCCCTTGCGGGCCGCGTCGATAGCTTCGGCAAGGCGGCGCTGGCCCTTCTCATCGGTTCCCAGCTTGTTTTCCAGGAGTTGAAGATTGCCGATGATGACGGTCAGCAGATTGTTGAAGTCGTGGGCGAGGCCGCCGGTCAACTGGCCGATGGCTTCCATCTTCTGGGCGTGCTGGAGCCGCTGCGTCGCCTGCTTCTTGTCGGTAACATCGACGATCTGCAAGATGATTTGTTCGACTTCGCCCGCATCGTTGCGAACCAGCGCCACGCTGGTCGCGCCGTGCATGAGGCGGCCCTTGGCGGTCACGTAGCGCAATTCCTGCTTGATCGACGGCGATTTGCTCTTGATCAGTTCGCCCACGCTGGTGAGAAACGAGGCGACATCGTCCTTGTGCAGAATGTCTTCGACGCTGGCCGCGCGCTCTTGCTCGGTACCTTCGAGGAATTCCCAGAAGGCGCCGTTGGCCAGGGTGATTTCGCCCAGCGGCGAAACCAGCGCCATGCCATGAGCCGCGGATTCGAAGGCGCCCTTGAACCGCTGGTCTTCGACCACGGTCACGGCTTGCGAGACATTCAGCGGCTCATCGAGCAGGCAGACCGAGCGCTCGATCCGGCCCTTGTCGCCTCGATAGGCGTTCATCGACAGGACGACCTTCGCCATCGAGCCATCCTTGCGGGTGACCGTCAGGATTTCGTCGCGGCAAATGCCGCTCTGGAAATAGGCGGGATAGATGTGCTGCACGAGGCGCGCACGCGAGTCGGGCGCCAGGAATTCGTTGAAAGCCCGCCCCACCGCCTCGGTTTCCGAATAACCCAGGGACTGGGCCCAGCGCTTGTTGACCGAAGTCAGCCGCCCTGCCCCATCCATGCAATGCAGCATGACCGGCAAGTTCGCGAGAAGAAGTTCATAGACCTTGCCGTTCTGATCGGGAAAGAACGGCACGTAACTGTCGACAGTCGCCTGGGGGCGCTCGATTTTCCAGGCCGGCCCGCTGGTCCGAAGCTCATCCCAGCCGGTGAAGGGCTGGTTCAGGCTGGCTGCATTGATCGGCGGATTCATTGCGGGGGGTGCCTTTTCGCAGAAAACTTGTCTCAATGATTATCGGCACCGCAGTTAATGGAGCCTTTCGCAACTCCGCAAAATTGGAGGATGTAGAACAACTTCCGTTGAACGCTGGCGCTATGCTTAAGCGCCGGTTAATGCAGGGCTGGGCCGGCCGATGGCCTCAGCCTTCACCGTGGCGCCGAGCAGGCCATTGTCGTCCATGGCGTCAGGCAAAAGATGCTTGTGGATGTCGACGCGGACCTGTGGGGCCTCGGCTCCCATGCCTTCGACCGCCCGCAACGCGGCCTGGCGCGCCGTAGCTTCTGCCGCGGCAAGGGCATCGGGACCATTGCCGAACACCGCGACGCCGTCCGGCCCATGCACGCGGAACCGCCCGCCGCCATCACCCTCGACCGCCACCGTCACCGTTTGGGCGACAACGCCGGTCGCAGCGCCCACGGCATTGGCGACATCGAAGAACGGCGGGAACACCATTTCGCAGGCAAGCCGCCGACCCGCCTCTTCATAGTAAACCCGCGCAGGCCCCCCCACCGCGATGACGGGAACCGTGGGTGACATGGCGATGGCGGCAAGACCGAGGTGCCCCTTGCCCGAGCAAACCGCATCGACCAGCACGCTGTCACCGAACTGCCGGCCGAAGGCCGTATCGAGAATCACCCGGCAGGTACGTTTGACCGTCTCGCTCCACACTTCGCGGCAGAAGGCTTCGACGCGCGGCACGTCTCCCGCCCTCATGTCGCGGAAGCGCACGATCAGCCGCGCCGCCAGTGCTGCCGCTGGCCCCGGCCAATTGTTCTGAAGGCCAAGCACGTGGGCTGCATCGGACGGCGTGAAGCCGCCGATCTGGACGAGCCCCTTGCGCTTCAGGCCGGCAAGCGCCCGCTGGGCTCCCGAAGAAACCGCGACTTTGCGGATGGGCCGCGGCCGTTCGCTCACCACAGCAAATATCTCC
Organism: Hyphomicrobiales bacterium; assembly: GCA_014380505.1. The sequence goes on from JACMJT010000337.1 coordinate 6,508, forward strand.
CGCTCGCGGGGGCTGAGTTCGGCGGATGTAGCCGTGGCCGCCGCACCGAAAGGCCGCAACACAAACTTGCCGTGCATCGAGCCGCCCTCGCTATCGGCGAGATCGGCCTCCAGCATGGCGATGACTTCCGGATAGCGCGACGCCAGCAGCGAAATCGGCGCCACGCGCTGGGGGCCAACGCCCACCACGCCGTTCTGCCCGATCCCGATTTCACTATCGCCGCCAAGGCCAATGGTCCTGACATCGATGGCCCTGACCATGGTGCGCCAGCCGCCCACTTCGGCGCCCTCTTCGGAAACGCGCGGACGGCCGGCAACCAGCAGACCGAGATCGGTGGTGGTGCCGCCCATGTCCGACATGATGAAGTCCTTGAGGCCCGACAGCCAGGCGGCGCCGACGAGGCTTGCCGCCGGCCCCGAGAGCACGGTTTCGATGGGCCGGAGCGCCACCTTCTCGGCCAAAGCCAGCGTGCCGTCGCCTTTCACAATCATCAACGGGCAATCGATGCCGAGATGCGCCATGGAACGCTTCACCGCATCGATCAGCATGGAAACGCGCGAGATGAGGCGCGCGTTGAGAACGGCGGTAAGAGCGCGCCGCGGCGCATCGAGTGAGGAGGTGAGTTCAGTCGAAACAGTTACCGGCTTACCGGTGAGGCGGACGATCAATTCTCGCGCTGCAACTTCGTGGGCGGGATTGCGCACGGCGAAAGCCGAAGCGATGGCGAAAGCGTCGACCGGCATGGCAAGGGCTGCGGTTTGCAGCGCCGCCAGATCGAGGTGACGCACCGCCTCGCCGTTGTGGTCATGGCCACCGCCGATGATCGCAATCGGCATTCCCGAGAAAGCCCTGGCGATGCCCGTGCGCTCCGCCATTGCCTGATCGAAACCGATGAGAATGACGCCGACCGCGCTGCCATGGCCTTCGACAACAGCGTTGGTTGCCAGCGTCGTCGAAACCGACACAAGCGCTATGTCCCGGGGCTTGAGCCCCTCGGGCAGCGAGGCAATCGCCGCCGTGATGGCGCCGGTGACGCCGATGGCGAGATCGCCCTTGGTGGTGATCGCCTTGGCCGAGGCGATCACCCGGTGGCCCTGGGCTTCGATCACCGCCGCATCCGTATAGGTGCCGCCCGTATCGACGCCGATCAAATATGTCGTGGAAGTCATGGGTTGCTACTAGCGGCTCATTGCGCGATTGCAAGAGGCTCTGGTAGTCTAGCCCCATGCTGACACCGCTTAAGCCGGAAATTCTCGAGATCGACGATTTGGCCCACGAGGCCCGCCGTTTCCGCACCGTGCTGTGGTCATTCGAGCGCAATCTCGAACTGCTGTTCAAGGGAACGGGGCTTGCCGCACAGGTCGATCACGCCGCCCTTGCCACGGCCTTCTCCAACTGGCGCCAGGCCTTCGACCAGGCTAAGCATTATGCGGGGGCGAACCGCGCCGATTTCGTAATCTATGCCGCTGGCCTCATGCTCAAGGAATTGGTGGCGGCGGCTCCCATCAAGGCAATGGCGGGAGTGGAACCGCCGGTTACACCCGGCGGCATCGACCATCGCCTGAAACGCTGGCCCGAGGGCTATGCCTACACAAGTTTCTGCCTGTCGGTTGCCACCGCCGTGCTCAAGGAAATGGGCGATGACGAGCCCTCCCAGGCGGAAGTCACGGACGATCCGCGCTTCTGGGACAGTTTCCGGGAGAACGCGCTTGAAAGCCCCGCCGCTGCCATCGCCTTCTTCGACCTCGTCTGCGGCCAGGAACCCAACTGGGAAGCCCCCGATGTCCCCTGGATGCGCCGCACCTTCATGGAGCGCATGGACAAGATCGCCGCGGGAACCAAAGGTAAGCGAATTTCGCCCTAGCGCACCCCGTTCACCGCTTGACTTATTTTTGCGGCAGCGCATTCTTGGCGGCGGCGGGGCGCCTCGGCAGTACGGAGAACAGCAATGGCTTTTGGCTATGTCAGGCTCGCGGCACACCATGCCGCACGCCTCAACCATGCCCTATGGGCTGTGCTGATCGGGCTGGTGCTGATCGTGTTTGCGGCCACCGCGGCGAGCGCCGCCAAGCCATTCCCGATCAACTCCTTCACTTATTACATGAACGACTACGATGCCGAGCTGAAGAAGCTCGCCAAGACGATCGACAAGCCGGCGGCCGAACTGGAAATCGAACTCGCCGCCGCCGAGGCCGCCAGCAACGCCCGTCTCGCCGCCGTTTCCCTCGAGAAACTTCTGGCTCTGGCCCCCACCGACGCTGCGCTGTGGCTGAAGCTGGCCCAGCGCCTCGCCGTCTCCCAGCCGATCAACGACGAGGACGGCTACCGTCTGCCGTACAAGGCCGTAGGCGCCAGCCTCAAGGCCTACCTCCTCGCCGCC
>JACMJT010000338.1 GCA_014380505.1 Hyphomicrobiales bacterium
CAAACTGCCGGCAAATGGCATAAGCGCGGCGAAGCGGGACATGTGCTTTTCGGTGGCTTTGACGGGGATGAAGGCGCCTATGCCCGCCTCAAGGACGGCTATCTTGACGCCTGCGGCGTTCAGAACCTCTTCCTGGAAGTCGACATGGCATTCCAGGCGTTCAAGGACATGTGGGACGGCAAGAAGCCGGAGAAGCTCCTCCTTGATCCAGGCTTCGTTATCACCCAGGGCAATCTTGCAGAAAAGCAGGAAGAGATGTGGGGTTACACCGTCTGGAAGAAGCAGAATGGCGGCTAAGTAAATGGTCAAAGCCGCGATGGCCCCGGTCATCGCGGCATTTGCCGCCCTGATTTCCGCGAGTGAAGCTCTCCATGAATACGGCTGACGCACCGATCGCCGCGCAACCCAGCGCGAAAGCTGCCTGGAAGCGACTGCTCCTCTCGGAGTATCTCATCCTGGTGTTGACCGTTGTCTATTTCCTCGTGATGTGGACGATTGTTCCCGAGATCGCCACCGTCGACACACAGCTCGATATCCTTAGCGCCATGATGCCATTGCTGGTCGTGGCCATTGGGCAAACATTTGTGTTGATCGTGGCGGGAATAGATCTCTCCGCCCCCTCAATCATCGCCATGGCAAGCGTCGTGGGCGCATCGGTTCTGACTGGCGATGGGGGCTATGCCAGTGGCACGGGCCTGGAGATCGTGGCGGGGATTCTTGCCTTCATTGCCGTGGGCTGTTTGGTTGGCTCGTTCAATGGAATTTGCATCACGCGCTTCAACATGCCAGCCTTTATCGTCACGCTGACCACCATGATGTTCTTCTCCGGAGCAGCCATCTGGTACACCACGGTTCATACCGATGCGAGCAGCATTGGCAATCTGCCGCGTTCTTTCGTGGCCATCGGCCAGGGCCGCATCTTCGGCTTGCCGCTTTCACTTGGGGTCGTGCTGATCGTCGCGGGCACGGCGCATTTTGTCCTGAGCCGGACGGTCTATGGCCGCTGGCTTTATGCGGTCGGCCTCAATCCGAGAACCGCGGCCGTCTCAGGCGTGCCCGTCCGGCGTGTTATCTTCTGGGCCTTCGTGATCTCCGGCGTGTGCGCGGCGATTGCCTCAATTCTCTACACCGGAAGACTTGAGACAGGCACCCCGGTCCTTGGCCAGCGCATCCTGCTTGATGTTGTAGGCGCCGCGGTCATCGGCGGCGTCAGCCTGTTCGGCGGCAAGGGCAAGATACTCTGGACCATATTCGGCGTGTTGTTCCTCACCGTCATCGACAAGAGCCTGCAGCTCATGGGCCTCCCCATCGCTTCCGTCTTCGCCATCAAGGGCAGCATCATTCTCGCGGCAGCCGTCATAGACGCGGTCCGCCACCGCATTCTGGTGCGAAATTGAGCCCGGTATCTGCTTCAGCGGTGGACGCTAAATCCATCAGGCATCCGGCGGTGCTTGAAGTCGAAGGGGTAAGCAAGAGTTTCTTCGGTGTCGAGGTTCTCCACAAAGTTGGCTTTTCACTGCAGGCTGGCCGTGTTCTCGGCATTGTCGGTGAAAACGGCTCGGGCAAGTCGACGACCATGAATATTATCGGCGGTGTCCACCAGATGGACGCCGGCCGCATTCTTCTCGACGGGGCGGACTACAGGCCAAAGGGGCCGCGCGATGCGGCACGGCACGGCATTGCATTCATCCATCAGGAACTGAACCTGTTCCGCAATCTCAACATTGCCGAGAACCTTTTTATCGCGGACTTTCCCAAGCTGATCCCGGGCCTGCCTTTTATCGACAGGGGAGCGGCCCGCGCCCGCGCTGCCGAATTACTCGCTGCCGTCGATCTTGACCTATCCCCCACGACGCCGGTCAGCCGCCTGTCGCAAGGCGAGAGGCAACTCGTGGAGATCGCCAAGGCCCTGGGCAGCAAAGCCAAAGTCATAATCTTTGACGAGCCGACGACATCGCTGACAACGCGTGAGACAGACCGGCTGTTTGATATTATCAATCGCCTGCGCCAGCAGGGCATCGCCATCATCTATATCAGCCATATCCTCGCCGACATCATGCGGCTCTGTGACGATATTGTCGTGCTGCGCGATGGCCATGTGGTCGGCACGGCGCCCAAGTCCGGCCTCACAATCGAAGGCATGATCACCCTAATGGTAGGCCGCCGCATCGATCAGCTGTTTCCATCACGCGAAGCGGAGGTAAAGCCCGGCGCCCCGCTCCTTGAGGTTAAAGGCGTCACGCAGCACGGAACCGTCAGGGATATAACTTTCTCGCTAAAAGCTGGCGAAGTTCTCGGCGTGTCTGGCCTTATGGGTGCGGGACGGTCGGAACTGGCGCGCATCCTCTTCGGCATCGACAGTTTCGGGTCGGGCGAGATCATCGTCCAGGGCAAATCGCTCAAATCGCCCGATCCCACGGCCTGCATGGATCACGGCATGGCCTTTCTCACCGAAGACCGCCGGGCCGAAGGCCTCATGATGGAAGCGTCCATCGACCAGAACATTGCGCTGTCTTCGCTTCAGAACTATGCCTCCGGTTTCAGCCGCATGCTTGACCAGACCCGGCTCGGCAACGACGTCAGCAGCATAGCGACTTCTGTCCAGATCGGCTCGCGCGATATCGTGCGAACCCTGGTCAAAAACCTGTCGGGCGGCAACCAGCAGAAAGTGGTCATCGGGAAATGGCTTCTCAGGGAGCCACATATATTCATTCTCGATGAGCCGACACGCGGCATCGACGTCGGGGCCAAGAACGAAGTTTACAAGATCATCAACCGCCTTGCTGCGGATGGCGCCGGCTTGCTCATGATCTCCTCGGAAATCGAGGAGCTGATCGGCATGTGCGACCGCATCTTGGTGATGGCGCATGGTGAGATCCGCGCCGTGTTCGAACGCGGCGCCTTTGACCGCGAGAAAATCCTGCGGGCCGCCATGTGGGACGGCATCAGGAGCGCCGCGAAATGACGGGCTTTCGCAGCAAATTTGCGTTTTTTGTGCTGCAGCACGCGCCTCTTATCCTGTTCGCGGTGCTCGTTACCGTGTTCGGCCTCATGTCGGACCGCTTTCTCACGCCCGTAAACTTCATCAACATCATCAATCAGTCCAGCCATATAGCGATCATCGCCATTGGCATGACCTTTGTGCTGCTGATCGCCGGCATCGACCTGTCGGTGGGGGCCAACATGTACGTAAGCGCCGCGGTGCTGGGCGTATATCTTGGCTGGCTGCCGCCCCTTGCGGCCTTTCCCGTGGTTGCTGTGCTGGG
>JACMJT010000339.1 GCA_014380505.1 Hyphomicrobiales bacterium
ATGAAACAACTGGTCCACAGCCCAGTGAAGTCCAGCAGCATGCCGAAGGCGATCGGTAATACGAAGCCGCCTAACCCGGATCATTCATCCCGGGGTGGCTTGGCACGCGGAACTGTCTGTCTTGGGCGAGCTTGGACGAGCATGAGGGTGGCGCCTGAGGCGCGGTTTGATTGTGGATTGCGAGTTGCAGGGACGGGCTTGTTGTGGGGCACGCTGCCCCGTCTGTCAGGGTGGCCGGGCGGCGGCGCGGTGCGCGAGTAGAGTCCAGATTTCCTGGTAGGGATAGCTGGACGGTAAGGCGATCTTGATGCGAGTGCGCATCTCAGTGACGCGGGCGGCGACCTTGATCAGGGCGAGACGGATGGTATCGAACTGGGCGGTGCGCCAGAACGACCGCTTCGGCGCCAGGCCGCGCAGCGTATGTATCAGCCAATAAGCGGCGGTGTGCACCAGCAGGCGGAACTGATTGGCGGTGGCCTTGGAGCACGAGGTGCGGTCGGAGGCGAGATGGCGCTTGTGTGCCTTGATCAGATTTTCCGCCTGCCCGCGGGCGCAGTAAACGTCCTCGTAGAGATACACGGGTGAGCCGGCGAGGTTGGTAACAATGAACCGACTATCACAGCCTTGGGGGCCGGCTTCCACACGCGCGATGACACGCCGTGCCCCGGGGGCGGTGTTACCGGGCCAGCTCTTGGCGGCGTAATTGATTTCATCGTGGCGGCGGACTTTCTCGGCTTCGCCCTCCGCGCGGCGCACCGAGACATCCTCGGCGAACGCCGTCACCTTGCGGCGCAAAACGGGATTGCCGGCAAGGCCGAAGATGTAGCTGATGCGATTGCGTTCGCACCATGTCATGGCCTCGATGCGGCCATAGTGGCTGTCGCCACGCACCAGGATGTTCACACGCGGCCAGCGGGCACGGATATGGTTGATCACGTGGCGCAGCACACGAGCAACTTCCACGCCGTCCGGCGTCTTGCCGGGGCGCAGGAAGATCGCCACCGGCTTGCCGGTGATGGCCTCGTAGATATGGATCGGCAAAAAGCAGCGGCTGTCGTAATGGGCATTGAACAGCGCGAGCTGCTGAGCGCCATGCGCTTCATCTTCGGTATCATCGATGTCGAGCACGATGCGCGACGGCACCTGGGCAAAGCTATCGCAGAACAGATCGATCATCGCCGCCATCATGCGGCAGAGCGCGATAGGACCGGGTAAGTTCTCCAGCCGGCTCATGGTCGGCTGCGAGCACAACGCCGCGCCGCTCTCCGCCAGCCGACCGACCGCCAACTTAAAGGCGGGATCATCGCGCAGGGTGTTACAGTCATTGCCATCGGGATAGCCGGCGGCGATCAGCAGGGCGCGGAAGCGGATCATCTCGGCAAGCTCGTGCTCAATCGCGGCCGGATCGCGTGGGTCCTCGATGCAGCGCGCCAACCGCTCAGCGATGCCGAGGCGGCGCTCGATCTGCGCCAACAACAGTATACCGCCATCCGAGGTCAGCCGACCGCCATCAAATCCAAGCTGCACGGGCTTGCCACAGACCGATGGAAAACCAGGCAGAACCCCATTACGCTCGACCATGGTGGGTGCGAACTCCGTGAAACCGTGGTGATGCTGCTTCGACACCAGAATCATATACGATTTCAATGCGATGTCCGCACCCGCCAGCCACATTCAGGCAGAACAGTGAATTTTCCGGGCTAGCCACCCTGCGTCGCGGAACAATTTTATGCCCACGTCAGGACAAACTCTGCCATCCTTCGCCGATGTCCACAACGCCCGTTTTCAGAAATATATCGGAAAGAGGGCATTTTGTCCCCG
>JACMJT010000340.1 GCA_014380505.1 Hyphomicrobiales bacterium
GATCAGCCGGAAGGACGCCGCGGAAAGGCCAAGCGTCCCAACCACCGTGGACACCATCAGCAAGGCTGAATGCTGGCTTTGAGATATTCCGGGAATGGCAATAAGGATCAATCTGGAGAGGCACACGATCACAAGCGCATGCCAAAGATAGACCGAGTAGGAAATCCGCCCCAGCCACTGAGGAACCGCCAGGGACGAGACATAGGAGAGAGGATTTTTCCCACCGTTTTTTGCATGCATGGCGGCCGCCAAAGCCACCACCCAGATCGTCAGCGAGATCGGACGAAGCGATATCCAGAACAACAGCGCGATGGCGGTTGCGGCGCCCAGGAACAATTGCGGCCCGGATGCCGCCAGATTCCGGTAGAGGTAATAGCTCACGATTCCGGCCAGGAAAAATTGACCCTGATTGAGCGCGAAGCCTTCGCCCAGCCAGTATCTGGAATGCAGACCGACAAGACCCAGCACGACCAAGCCCAGCGCCACCGGGCGCCGCCGCAGCAGATAGAAAAGCAATGGCGCCACCAGATAGAATTGCCATTCCACGGAAATGCTCCAGGCCTGGCCGACGATGCCGTATTGGCTGAAAGGCAAAATCGCGTCCGGCACCAAGCCATGCAGCATGGTCAGGTGCACCATGAAGTGCGCGGCAAGGTAATCCGCCGAGGCCTGGTTGATGGCGATCACGCCCTCCAGGAATGGCGTTTTCCACGGAAAGGCTTCGCGCCAGGCCAAGGCGGGAACAACCAACATGGCGGAGACCAGGAGCACGACAAGGAAAAGAGGAAACAGCCGGAAGAAGCGCCGGGTGATGAAGGGCCAATAGCCTTCATGCTTATGGTCGAGCAGACTGAAAATGACGAAGCCGCTCAAAATGATAAAGATATCGACCGGCATGCCGGGATCGCCAAGCAGCGGAAATGGGCGCAGGGCATCCGGCATGTAGCCCGAATGCTTGAAAACATGCCCGATCACCACCCACGCCGCCAAGGCGCCGCGCAATGCCTCAAATTCGTGAATTCGCCCGCCTGTCATGCGGCCACTCTACCGGCTCGCTTGGCGTAAGTCTTGCGTCCGGCAAAGGGGTTAATCGGTATTCCGCCGGTCCCCAATGGGAGGGTTCCCGCCCAACAAAAGTCCAGAGCGCGGTGTCGGATCGGACGCGTGCCGTGCGTCTTATCAATGAAGGGCGGAACGCCGTCCCCCAAATAACCAGGAGGAGAAACTCAATGTCCGACAATACCGTCCGTTTGCACCGGGTGCTTGCCGCCAAGCCGGAGAAAGTCTACCGCGCCTTCCTGGAAGCCGATGCCATGGCCAAATGGCTGCCCCCCAGCGGCTTTACCTGCAGCGTCGAAAAATTCGAGGCCACGGTCGGCGGCACCTTCCGCATGTCGTTCCGCAATTTCACCACGGGAAATTCCCATTCCTTTGGCGGAGAATATCTGGAGCTCGTTCCGAACACGCTGATCCGTTACACCGACCAGTTTGACGATCCCAACCTGCCCGGCACCATGTCGGTGATCGTCAAGCTCAAGCCGGTTTCGGTGGGCACCGAAATCAACATTGAGCAATCGGGTATTCCGGCCGCGATCCCGGTCGAAGCCTGTTATCTGGGCTGGCAGGAGTCGCTGGTGCAGCTCGCCAAGCTGGTCGAGCCGGAAATTCCCAATTGATACCCCAGCCGCAGCGCGCAAAACGCGGTAAGCAAAACGTTAACGGCGGCTCTTCCACGCATAGGTACAATTCCGATCTCCCATATTCGTCGAAATTGTCGATCATGGACGGGTCAGATCGACAGTGGAGGCAAGAAATGTCCGACCCGATCACCGCCCCGGCCCTGGCCGTGCATCTTCGCGAGGACTCCCAAGCAAGCACGAAGCAAGCACGATTGGCGGCGTTTGCACGGCTCAATTTGCGCAGCCCCAAGGACATCCAAACATTCATCCGCGATCAGGAAGCGGCTTCCACCGCGCGGACGTCCATGTATGGGGCGGACTGAACTCGGCCGACGTCGCCCTTCCTCTAGTCGTTAGCAGCTTCTGGCCTTTCCCGCCTCGCGTCGCGCTTGGGCGCGCGCCGCGTCCATACGCTGCCGCTATGGACCGTTCGTCGCTCAAATCGATCCACTGGATCGATTTGCCCGGCTTCGCCGGTCGCTCCTCACCCCACTTGGCATAGCCCCCATCTTTGGTCATCGTTCCCGGTGGACCAGAGAGGAAAACGATCATGGCACCTCGCAAGAGCATCTCCCGCCGCAATCTGTTGTGCGGCGGCATCACCTTGCTGGCACTCTCTCCCGCCCTGGCCCAAGCCAAACTCAAGATCGGGGTGATCGGCGCCGGCCGTATCGGCGGAACCTTGGCCCGACATTGGGCGAATGCGGGCTACAGCGTGATGATATCGGCCCGCTCCTTGGAGGAAGTGCAGAAGCTGGCGGCCGAGATCGGGCGTGGCGTCACGGCAGGAACCCCGCTACAGGCAGCCGCCTTCGGCGATGTGGTGCTGGTTTCGGTGCCCTTTGGGGCGCTGCCGCAGGTGGGCCGGGACAATGCCGCCCAGCTCAAGGGCAAGATCGTGTTGGACACTTGCAACCCCTATCTGGGCCGCGACGGCGAGATGGCCAAGGAAGCGCTGGAGAAGGGCACCGGCGTGGTAGTTCCGACCTATCTGCCGGGAGTCAGACTGGTGCGCGCCTTCAACCAGATAAGCGCCGCCGCCCTGGCGTCGGAAGCGCATCGCAAGGGCGAAAAGATCGGCGTGCCGCTGGCCAGTGACGACAAACAGGCCTTGGACGTCGCCCAACAGTTGGTTCGCGATGCGGGATTCGATCCGGTGGTGGTGGGCGGACTTTCAACCGCCAAGAGCTTTGATCAGGGAGCGCCCGCCTATCGCACACTGACGGCGCGGGAGCTGCGGGAGATATTGAAGATAAAATCGTAGCGCAAGATGTCGCGCACCCCGTTTGAGTCATGAACACTCCCGAGGACACCGCAAGCACCGCACCCCTGGTTCCGAACCGGGAGTGCGGACCATGCATCTCCTGTTGCAGGGATTTGGCGATCGACGACCCGGAATTGAAGAAGGCGCCGGGTATAGTGTGCGTCCATTGTGCGGGGCGCTGCGGGATTTATGAGACGCGGCCCAACGCCTGCCGCGTCTGGTTCTGCGGCTGGCGGCAAATGGCCCAGCTTGACGACAGTGGGCGGCCCGACCGCTGCGAA
>JACMJT010000341.1 GCA_014380505.1 Hyphomicrobiales bacterium
ACTGTAGTCTATACGCGAACTCGCCGCCAATTCGACCAGCCGATAGCCGAGTTTCAGGCAACCCAGTTCACCTTGGCTGACATGGAAACGAATTTGCAAGCAGCCCGCGCGCTCCTCTATCTCGCAGCCGATAAGGTGACAGGGGGAACTCCCGATGCCGCGCAATTTTCGGCCATGGCCAAGCGCTTTGTGACCGATACCTGCATGCAGGTGGCCGACCGGGCCCTGCAGCTCCATGGCGGCTACGGCTATCTCAAGGATTATCCCATCGAACGTATCTACCGCGATCTCCGGGTGCATTCCATTCTTGAAGGCACCAACGAGATCATGCGGGTGATCATCGCGCGGGGGTTGCTGCGCCAATGACGACGCAAGACGTCATCATCGGCAGTGGCGGCGGCTGCGGTCATGTCACCCTGAACCGCCCCAAGACCATCAATGCGCTCAACTTTGACATGTGCCGCACGATCATCGCAGCCCTGCAGTCATGGGAGTTCGATCCGGAAATTGCCGCCATCATCATTGATCACAGCGATGGCCGCGGCTTTTGCGCCGGTGGCGACCTTCGCGCCCTGTATGAAAATATCCGTGTTGGCGGCAGCGAAGTGCTGGATTTCTTCCGCACCGAGTATCGTCTGGATCAATTGCTTTTTACGCTCGCAAAGCCGTCGGTGTGTTTCATGGATGGAATTGTCATGGGCGGAGGGGCGGGCATCGCCATGCCGTGCCGCTACCGCGTGGCCACAGAATCAACCATATTTGCCATGCCGGAAACCGGCATTGGATTTTTCCCGGACGTTGGCGCTGGCTGGTTCCTGTCGCGCCTGCCCGACCGCATCGGTCAATGGCTGGCGCTAACGGGCGCCAGGTTGGACGGTGCCGATTGTCTCAGGCTTGGATTGGCGACGCATTATCTGCCGCGCAATGAACTGGTGAACGTGAAGTCCCGCATCCAAAGAGCGCCGGATGAGCTCGAAGTTATCCTGAGCGATGCCTCGGTTTTCCCGCCACCAGCACGAATTGATATGTTTCATACAGACATCGACAGGCTGTTCACACCTGACCGGGTCGAAGACATTTTCACGCTGTTGAACGCCGATCCATTGCCTTGGGCAAGCGAACAATTGGCGGAGATACGAAAGAAATCTCCGCGCTCCTGCAAGGTGGCCCTGCGTGCGCTTGCCGAGTGCCGAATGCTGACCCAGTTTTCCGAGATCATGCAGCTGGAATATCGTGTTTCCTCGCGGCTCGCCCGAAAGCCGGATTTCAGCGAGGGTGTGCGGGCTTTCGTCATCGACAAGGACGACCGCCCAAAATGGATGCCGCCGCGTTTCGGAGACGTAAGCGACGATGAGATCGACGCGATCTTTGCACCATTGTCCGAGGCCGAGGAATGGACCACGCTTGGGAGAGAATGAACATGGCCGGTTACGAAACACTGTTGGTTGAAACCCATGGGACCGTACTGCTCATCCGGCTCAACCGCCCGCAAGCTCTGAATGCCATCAACGCGACACTCGCTCATGAATTGCTCCGTACGTTGAGCGGATTCGAGATCAACCAGGGCTTGCGCTGTGCCGTGATCACTGGATCGGACAAGGCCTTTGCCGCCGGTGCCGATGTCAAGGACATGATGGACAAAACCACTGCGGACATGCTCGCCAGCAATTATTTCGCCGAGTTCGATCTCGTGTCGCGCATTCGCAAGCCTATTATCGCGGCGGTCGCGGGCTTTGCACTGGGCGGCGGCTGTGAATTGGCAATGATGTGCGACTTCGTCATAGCGGCGGAGAACGCGAAGTTCGGCCAGCCGGAAATCATGCTTGGTGTGGCGCCTGGCATGGGCGGGTCACAACGTTTGACCCGGCTTGTCGGCAAGTCCAAGGCCATGGACATGGTGCTTACGGGTCGAATGATGGATGCGGTGGAGGCCGAGCGCGCGGGGATCGTCAG
>JACMJT010000342.1 GCA_014380505.1 Hyphomicrobiales bacterium
ATTTATTATTCTCGCCAATGAATTGGGCCACAAAGGAGTTCTGCGGGCGCTCATAGAGTTCATCGGGGGTGGAAAGCTGCTGGACCACGCCGTCATTGAACACGGCAATGCGGTTCGACATGGTCAGCGCTTCCGCCTGATCGTGAGTCACATAAACAATGGTCACGCCCAGACGCTCATGGATGTGCTTGATTTCATATTGCATCTGTTCGCGGAGCTGCTTGTCGAGAGCGCCGAGCGGTTCATCCATCAGCACGAGATCAGGTTCAAACACCAGGGCGCGGGCGACCGCAATGCGCTGCTGCTGGCCGCCGGAGAGCTGGCCGGGCCTGCGGCTGGCCATTTGCGGAAGCTCCACGAGCTTCAGAATGTTCTTAACGCGGTCCTCGATCTCAGCCTTGCCCATGTTGCGCACTTGCAAGGGGAAGGCGAGGTTTTCGGCCACGGTCATGTGGGGAAACAGGGCATAGTTCTGGAACACCATGCCGATGCCGCGCTTGTGCGGCGGGGTGTTGTTGATGGGCTTGCCCTTCACATAGATTTCGCCGTGGGTTGCGGGCTCAAAACCCGCCAGCATCATCAGGGTGGTGGTTTTGCCGGAACCGGAAGGCCCCAGCATGGTGAGGAATTCGCCCTTGGCAATATCGAGGTTGAGATCCTTCACAACCAGGGTTTCGCCATCATAACTCTTTTGAACCTTGGAAAACCTGACCATAGGTTCATTGCCTGCTGCAGCAGTCTTCATCGCTTCTTCGCCCTCACCCTTGTTTTTTGAGGCCATATTATGCGGTCAGGGCAAAAAGGGAAGCGATGATATTAGCGCAGCTTGCCCTTCTTCTTTTTGGCCTTCACGATCAGGTGTTCGGGGCCATAGGGGAAACCGGTGATATCGCGGTTGCCCTTCTCGGTGATCACCAGAATGTCATGCTCGCGGTAACCGCCTGCCCCCTTCTGGCCCTCGGGGATCATGATCATGGGCTCCATGGACACCACCATGCCGGGTTCGAGCACCGTGTCGCAATCCTCGCGCAACTCCAGTCCCGCCTCCCGGCCATAATAGTGGCAGAGTACGCCGAAGGAATGGCCATAGCCAAAGGTACGGTATTTCAGCAGGTCGTGCTGGGCGTAGATGTCGTTGAGGGAGCGGGCGATATCGGAACACTTTGCACCCGGCACCAGCAGCTTCTTGCCCACGTCATGGACATGGCAGTTCATCTCCCACATTTTGAGGTGCTCCTTGCTGGCCTTTTCAGCAAACAGGGTGCGCTCAAGGGCCACGTAATAGCCCGCCACCATGGGAAAGCAGTTAAGCGAGAGAATATCGCCTTGCCTAATTTTGCGGCTGGTCACCGGATTGTGGGCGCCATCGGTGTTGATGCCGGATTGAAACCAGGTCCAGGTATCCATCAGTTCCGCGTGGGGCCAGACCTTGGCGATTTCGCGCACCATGGCGCCGGTGGAATGGAGAGCCACTTCATGTTCCGGCACGCCTACCGCTATCGCTTCAACGCAAGTCGCGCCGCCGAGGTCGGCAATGCGAGTCATCTTGGTGATGTGCTTGATTTCCTCAGCGGACTTGATCATTCGCATTTTCATTGCCGCGGCCGCGACATCGACAAACTCCACCCCTGGAAAGGCATCTTGCAGGCTTTTGCGGAAGTCGACGGTTACATGATCGAACTCAATGCCAATACGCTTCGCGCCCTTGATCAGGTTTTGAATCGCCGTAAAATAATTTTCTTTCGACCAGTCGGTATAGGTCACATTATCGCCGATGGTGCGCCGGGCGGGCTGGCCGCCGTCGATGGCAGCGCTCACGGTGGTTGCCGCCTTCTGGGTGATCACCAGGCCGTATTTGCGGCCGAAGGAGCAATAGAG
>JACMJT010000343.1 GCA_014380505.1 Hyphomicrobiales bacterium
GATAGCGTCGGCAGCGCCGCACGGTATCGCTCGTCCGCCGCGCCAGACGAGTGGCCGCGGAGCGTCGCTAAGGCACATCCTTAGGGGTGCGGTCGGGCGTCGGTGCCAGAAGGCTACTGTGACCGCCTGGGGTTCGTTTGACGGACAGCTACGATTACGGGAGCGGGCGTGTGAGAGATTTGATGTTGTCGGAGAGCGGCCGTGTAGGCGCCGTTACAGCTCCCCTCAATAGCGGTGACCTCGTTCATTTGTGTTGCAATATCAAAACCTGTTCCGTTTGTATGAGGGCCACACCGCTGAGCCAGGCGTAACGAAGCACCGTCTGACGAAGCGCCTGAGGAGACGTGAGACATGCAGCCGCGCACCATCTTTTGGGCAATCGCTCTCTTAACTGTCGGCATGGCTTCACCGGGTGCCGCGCAAGCGCCGGCCCGCCCCGAACTGCTTCAGCGGGAAGTGGTCACCGGCATGCCGCGCGGCGAACGGCAGGAGATTCAGGTGCTGACCGCGACGATCGCGCCTGGGCAAAGCACCGTGTTTCACACCCATCGTTTTCCAGTGACGGTCTACATGCTAGAGGGTGCCTTTACGCTGGAGATGGAAGGCCGAGAGCCGGTTACGGTCCGTGCGGGGCAGTCACTAGTCGAGCCACCGGATGTGCGGATGACCGGCCACAACCGGAGCGCAACGGAGAGGATCCGACTGGTTATATTTTACGTGGGTGACCCTGGGACTCCGTTTCTTGATCCGATACATTGAGCGGCAGAGGCGAACTCGAAGGTTTCTTGCCAAGCATGATGCCTCACGAACTGCGCACCGGCCGCGCCACAAAGAGTTCGAAGACCAATTCGCCTGCCAACCTCTTGCGCGACAATCATTCCCGATAACAAAAAGATCGCCAACGTAGTGTATCTGCCAGACGTTCGGACACTGCTAGGTTACAGCCGTGAACCGGCGCTCCTGCGTGACCCTTCCAAGGCAACTCATCTCAGAAAACTACGGTGCCGATCGGCAATAGGATCTCACGCGGATTTACAAGCCTGCGACCTCTCCGCCTTGCCGGGACAGTCGTGTCACGGCCCGGCGCAAGGTGCATTTCGAGCGGCGACTGATGCTAAGAAGCCCAAGGAGCCCCGTTGCGAGCAGAAGGCTTCCTGGTGGTTCGGGAACCGACGCAGGCGGATCATCGATGGGCAGGATGCGTAGAACATTGGTCGAGCTTGTGAACTCGAAGGTGATCGGCATGCCGGCCCTGTCGACCGTGAAGTTGATGTTCCCGCCGTTCCGCACCCCACCCGGCCCGTAAACCTCGCCGAAGCTCTGCCCGACTGTCACGACAAGCGAGTTCATGCCGGCCGGAAGCAGGTCTGTGGTCAGGGTATAGATGCCGTCCCCGTTGGGATCTTGAAGCCATGTGCGGAGGCAGCTCGGCTGGAAGTCACCGGCACAGCCGAGTTCGCTCTGGAAGCTGCTGGCCAGTGTGACGATGCGCGAGTTCACGTTGTCGGTGACCCATTTCGTCGCATCGCTATAGTAGAAGTTCACTGTCTGCGTGCTGGACAGGGTGAGAGGAATGTTGACGCCCCGCTGCGTGTTCAGGCCGTAGCTCTCGTCGAACCCGCCGTTGATTCCCACAACGTAACTGTAGCTGCCCGCGGGTATCGTGATGGACCGTTCCCAGGCGTCGTCGTTGCTGTCGAACAAGAGCTGCGTTTGGCTGCAGCCCAGGTTGAAGTCGCTGCTGCAACCGATCTCACTCTGGAAGCTGCCAGCCAGGCTAACGCTGGTGGGCGCTGCAGAAGCAGTTCCTGCAAGCGGGACTGAGAGGAGCCCAAGGGCGAGCGAGAACATACGCCACTGACTTTTACCGAAAGTCATGCCCACCTCTTCAACTTACAACGCTAACCCAGGCAACGCGGAATGATCCACATCGGATCCATATCATGGTGCGCTACATAGGTGCCCGTCAACGGGTCTATGAGGTGCGGTCAGGGTGAGCGCCTCGGGAAGGACGTGACGTGCGAACTGGTCGGACTGACTTGAGCCCATCGGTTCTACGGACAGAGTTTCCATGGCTGACGTGGCCACAGCTTTGGCTCTGTACCCCGTTAGCCGGCACTGGCCATGATGGTGTTGCTAAGGATTGTGGAGGCTGAGGCGGGATAGAGGCATACCAGCCGAATGCGGTAGATCAGGTTCGGATAGGCTCGCGTTGCTAGGCTCGACTTTGGCCAGTGCCGGAGATGTCGGCGACCTGTACTACATCACCAAACGACCACTGACAGCATGGTGCGGGCCGCACCCGGCGTAGTGTCCGTCAGGGTTCGTTTGACGGACTAAGCCCGGAGCGGCCCGGGGCACCACATAGAGCGCTTCGATCCGACAGCCAGCTATGGCCGCATCTGACAGGATTGTTGGATCAAGGCCTACCTAAGCTGGGCGGCCAAAACCAACCTGACACCGCTTTTCAGACGCATCGACCGCACGACCCAGGAGGCGGCGCTAGGTTGAAAATTGGCGCTGTAGACCGTTCATCACGTTAGACGATATACAAGCTGCCATCTATCATTGGACGGCATGAATGATCGTTCTCGAATTGGACCTCCTGCAAGCGTTCGTGGCAGTCGCCGATCAGCGCTCCTTTACCCGCGCTGCATCAGCCCTGAACCGCACACAATCGGCGATCAGCACGCAGGTCCGC
>JACMJT010000344.1 GCA_014380505.1 Hyphomicrobiales bacterium
CCATTCGAGCCGGACCTGTTCGCCCAGGGTTTCATCAACAATATTCTCAATCCCAAGGGAACGCTCTTCTATCTGGGCTTCTTCACCATGGTGATCACGCCCGAAACATCCCTGGGCGCAACCTTGCTCCTGGTCGCAATCACGATTTCGATCAGCGCGTCATTCTGGCTGGGCTTTGTCTATACATTGGATTTCCATGCCGTAAGAAAAGTCCTCGAGCGCGGCCAGCGCACTGTCGCCCGCATCTTCGGCGGCCTGCTCATCTTCCTCGGCATCCGCGTCGCCATAATGGAACGTTGACCCACCTTTTCGTCATCCCGGCGAAAGCCGGGACCCATTTTTCCGCGTGAAGACTCTGCGAGAGTCCATATCGTGTTTGCCGATGGATCCCGGCTTTCGCCGGGATGACGGTTCAACTTGATCCCTTGACACCTGATACCTGACCTCTGACACCTGACTCATGGAACTTCAGGATTTCCTCCTCGGCGCTTTCGTCTATCTCGCCGCCGCAGTAGCAGCGGCCCCCATCGCCACGCGCCTGGGCCTGGGCTCCGTGCTGGGCTACCTGCTGGCCGGCATGGTGATCGGCCCTTCGGTTCTGGGGCTGGTCGGCAGCGAAGGCCAGGATGTCATGCACTTCGCCGAGTTCGGCGTCATCGTCATGCTGTTCCTGGTTGGCCTTGAATTGCAGCCCTCGAAACTCTGGGCGCTCCGCAAACAAATCCTGGGCTTGGGCGGCTTGCAGATGGCAGCCACCGCCGCCGTCATCGGCGGAGCCGCCATTCTTCTCGGCGTTGATTGGAAAGCCGCCCTCGTCATCGGCCTCATCCTCGCCATGTCCTCCACGGCGATCGTTCTGCAAAGCCTGGGCGAGCGCGGGCTTCTCAAAACCACCGCGGGCCAGTCGTGCTTTTCGGTGCTGCTGTTCCAGGATATCGCGATCATTCCCATCCTCGCCCTGTTGCCCCTCATCGCCACGAGACCGGCAAGCGAAGATCACGGCGTAAACCTCATCGCCGGCCTCCCGCCATGGGCGCAAGCCCTGGCCGTTCTTGCCGCCGTCGCCGCCATCATTCTCGCCGGCCGTTATCTCATGCGTCCCCTGTTCCGCTATGTCGCCACCAGCGGCATCCGCGAAATCTTCGTTGGCCTGGCCCTGCTGATCGTCGTGGGCATAGCACTCCTCATGCAGTTGGTCGGCCTTTCGGCAGCACTCGGCACATTCCTCGCGGGCGTCGTGCTGGCCGAAAGCGAATACCGCCACGAGCTTGAGATGGACCTTGATCCCTTCAAGGGCCTCTTGCTTGCTGTATTCTTCATCGCCGTGGGTGCCGGCATCGATTTCTCGCTCCTCATCGATCAGCCCATGACCCTGCTCGGCCTCGTGGCAGGCTTCGTCCTGCTCAAGCTCGCCGTACTCTACGCGCTGGGGCGCGGCTTCCGCATGGGCGGCCCCGATTCATCGCGCTTTGCCTTTTCTCTGGCGCAAGGCGGCGAATTCGCCTTCGTGCTGATTTCCTTTGCGGCGGGGCTCGCTCTTCTGTCGGCTTCGCAAACCGGCCTCCTCGTCGCCATGGTGGCGATTTCCATGGCGCTCGCACCCCTTCTGATGATTGCCGACGATAAAATCATCCAGAAGCGTTTCGCGGCGGCGGGCGAAACCCGCGCCCCCGATGTCATCGACGAGCGCGAGGCCCGGGTCATCATCGCCGGCCACGGCCGCTATGGCATGACGGTGGGCCGCCTGCTGCTTGCCAGCGGCCACAAGCCCGTGGTGCTCGATCACGATGCCGAACAGATCGAGGCGCTCCGCCGTTTCGGCTTCAAGGTCTATTACGGCGATGCCTCCCGCGCCGACCTCCTTGAAGCCGCAGGCGCCCGCGAAGCGCAAATTCTGGTGATCGCCATCGATGACAGCGGCAAGATTCTGGAAATCGTGGCCGTGGCGCGGCAGCACTTCCCCCATCTTCGCATTTTCGCCCGGGCCTTCGACCGGATGCACGCCTACCGGCTGTTCAATGCCGGTGTGGAGGATGTCTTCCGCGAAGTCTTCGCCTCCTCCGTCGACATGGGTGAAAAGCTGCTAGTCTCCCTCGGCACCCACCCCTTCGAAGCCCACCGCGCCGCCCGCGCCTTCCGCGATCACGACGAGAAACTGATCCGCGCCGCCGCCAAACACGTCGACGACCTCGACAAGCTCGTCGACATCAGCCGCGCCAGCCGCGCCGAAATCGCCAACGTCCTCTCCGTAGATCGCGAAGATCCCGCCCAATCAGCCGATCACGCCTGGGAACCCCCTGACCGGACGAGGGAGTAGCTTCTAAATGTCCTCGCCCCGCGCAGCGGGGAGAGGAAGGGACCCATCGCGGGCTACGCGATGGGGAGGAGAGGGGCTAACGGTCATTTCGAAGTTA
>JACMJT010000345.1 GCA_014380505.1 Hyphomicrobiales bacterium
GCCGATAAGACCCACCACGGCGTAGGTCGTGGCCAGCGGGACGACGAGGGACACGCGCGCCACGGTTCTGAGGAAGGTAAGGCCGGGCCGATGCAGAAGAAGTGCGATGGAGAGGCCCAGGGCGATCTCGGCGGGGATCACGCACAGAAAGAAAAATCCGGTGCGGCCCAGGGTTTGCCAGAAAGTCTGGTCGGACAGCACGTTTGCGTAGTTATCAAAGCCGACGAAGGGAAATCCGTCACGGGGCCTTGTTATGTTGTACTGGCGGAAGGAGGTGACGATGGCGAATAGCGTTGGATAAATGCCGATGATGAGGAGCGCCAGCACCGCAGGCGCCAGAAACCATGCAGGCGCCCATCTGCCGTATCCAGGATTGGTCCGCGCCGCAGCCATGCCCCCTGCGTACTCCTATTCGAGATTGGTATGATTTGCCCGCATCGCGTCCGGTGTTATGCCAAGCAGGCGGCGCAACTTGAGGATCATGATCTCAAACAGCACATACT
Organism: Hyphomicrobiales bacterium; assembly: GCA_014380505.1. The sequence continues at coordinate 504 of JACMJT010000345.1, forward strand.
GCGCACCTTCATAGAGTGAACCCATGGGGAGAACCGACACCGGAGCCTCACCCTGGTCATCCGCCATGGTTTGGGCTGGAATCACCAACACATGATCGGCCCGCCTCGCCGCCTCGCCCATGGGTTGGGCGGTGATCGCCATGGTGGCGGCCCCGGCAGATTCGGCAACGCCCATGAGGCCAAGTACGGTTGAAAACTCGCCTGGGCCTGCGGACACCACAAGAATATCGCCTTCACCGATGGGCGGCGTCGTCATGTCGCCCACCACGGAGGCCCTGAGGCCCAGGTGAAACAACCGCATGGCGAAGCCGCGGATCTGCAAGCCTTCCCGGCCCACGCCATAGAGTGCGATGCGGTTTGCTTCCGCAATTGTTTTCACGGCCGCGTCGACATTGCGGCCATTGAGATGACGAAACACGGCGCCCAGTTCGCCAAGTGCTTGTTGATACATATCGGGCATTACGATCTCCTCGTTGTGGAATGCGGTAGCCCGGCCTCAAGCCGCGCTACCGCCTCCCCGGCTGGTTTACTGCAACAGTTTCTTCTTGCCGTCGTAGTAGCCTTCCTTTTGCAGCGTCTCTTCCATGCGGGTTCCGATTTCCTTGGCGCCATCTTCGGTTGAGACTTCGCCAAGCATCATCTTGGTTCCCCACTCAGCGACAGCTTCGGTGATCGAAGCCCAAGCCGGGAAACGCGGACGGAATTCAGGAACACCCTTCTGCCAGGACGCCACCATGGGCTCGACGAACTTGTACTTGGCCTTGATGTCATCCTGCTCGTAGATGGATGTACGCCCGGAAACGCCGCCCGCTTCCACATAGGGGCGGGCAATGTCTTCGGACGTTGCCCACTGGATGAACATCCACGAGGCTTTCTTCTGCTCTTCGGTGGCTTGCGAAGCGACAGCAAGCGAGAAGCCGCCGAGTGCCGGCAGACGGCCCGCTGGCCCCGCCGGTTCCGGTGCAACGGCGAGGCAATCGCCGAGCTTCGACGTCGCGGGATCGGTTAGCGTGCCGTAGAAGGCCGACCATTCCGTGATCATCGCCACCTGGCCCTGGGCCAGCGCGTTCACCGCCTCGTTGTGATCGTAACTGACGATGCCGGGCGGCATATATTTCATCAGGTCCTGACGGAATTTGAGGCCCGCCTGACTTTCAGCGCTCATCAAGTTCGATTTGAACTCCTTGTTGAGGAGCGAACCGCCGAAGGGCCAGAGCACGCGCATGAAGCTGTCGGCCGATTGTGTTTCACCGCGCAGCGACTGGAGAGCGAAGGCATACTGGTTGTTTGCGGCGTCCGTGAGCTTGGGACCATAAGTGTCCTTCAGGTCCGCCCATGTCTCGGGCGGCTTGTCGAAGCCCGCGTCCTTCAGCTTGCAGGAATTGTAGAACAGAAGGCCCGAGTAGTTGTCGAAGGGAAGCCCATAAACCTTGCCGCCCCAACTCCCGAAAGCATCGAGCAGAAGCGGGAAGAAGCCTTCGAGCTTCAGGTTGGGATCGGTGACAGCGGCGTCCGACTGGAATTTCTCGATGGGTTCGATCCAGCCGTTCTCGGCGAATTCACCGATCCACACGAGATCGACAAGCGCCATGGTCAAATCGCCACCGGAGGTGAAGTTCAGTACCTGTTTCTCGCGGGCGTTCTCGTAGGGCACGATTTCATAATTCACCTTGATGCCCGTCTTCTGCTCAAACTCGGGCAAGAGCTTGATGATGGCGCGATATCCGGGACGATCCAGAAACATCACGCTGATCTCGGTTCCCTTGAGCGGCGCCGCCGCGGTTTCCAGCCAGTCCGCCGCAAGGACGGGTGTGGTGGCAAGGGACGCAGCTCCCGCCAGAATGGCGAGGGCACTCAACGACGCCAACATTGTCTTTCTCATGGTTTCCTCCTCGTTAGATTTTTCCATTGGGGTAGATGACGGTTTTGACCAAGCCGGGCGCATTGGCCGCATGATCGCGGAAGGCGTCCGGTCCGGCATCAAGGCCGATCTCGTTCGTAACGATCGAAGCGACGTCGACCAGGCCGCGGTCGACCATGTCGATCGCCCGGGGGTAGACTTCGCCCATTCTCCGCGCGAACTTGATCTTCAAGCCGCGCCGTCGCGCTTCGGCGGCGGGCAAGGTGTAGATGTTCCCATCGGGAATGCCGGCGAGAACGATCCGC
>JACMJT010000346.1 GCA_014380505.1 Hyphomicrobiales bacterium
ACCAGGGCGCCGAGCTCCGCCGTGGCGATGGTTACGATGTCACCGGTCTTGTGGGTGAAGCCCCGGCCGGGCACGTCGCGGTCATCGCTGGGGGCGAACATGGTGCCGAGGAACAGCACGAAGCCATCGGGATAATGATGATGGGCGTTGAGCGTCTGGCCGGCGATATCAGCGGGATCGCGACTGATCTGCGAAATGGAGGAACTGCCGGTCATCTTGAAGCCATCGGTTCCTTCGACGGTGAGGGTGAGGTCCATTTTCCGCACGGTATCGAGATCGAATTTGTCATCAAACAGGCGGATGAAGGGGCCGATGGCCGTGGCCGCGTTATTGTCTTTGGCTTTGCCGAGGAGCAAGGCCGAGCGGCCTTCGACATCGCGGAGGTTGACGTCGTTGCCGAGGCTTGCGCCGACGATGGTTCCCTTCGAAGACACCACCAGCACGACTTCCGGCTCCGGGTTGTTCCAGGTGGATTTGGGATGAATGCCCACATCCATCATGGAGCCCACCGCCGACATGGGCTGGCCCTTGGTGAAAATTTCCGCATCGGGGCCAATGCCCACTTCAAGATACTGGCTCCAGGCACCGGCTTTGATCAGCGTTTCCTTCAGCGCGGCGGCTTCGGGCGAGCCGGGTTTCAATTTGCGCAAGTCGTTGCCAACGAGATCTTGGATATGCGAGCGGATTGAAATGGCCGCGTTGGCATCGCCGCGGGCCTTTTCCTCGATCACGCGCTCCAGCATGGAGACGACGAAGGTGACGCCTGCTGCCTTGATGGCCTGCAGGTCAATCGGCGTGAGAAGCCACGGCTTGGTTTTATTGCGGGTGTCGGGAGCGGCGTTGGCCAGGATATCGGCGACTGCGCCGAGAGTGTTTCCCTTGGCGGCGCGCACGGCAGCCGCCGGATTCTTCTGCTCGCAGAGATCGCGCATGGTGGGGAAGCTGGCGGTGACATCCACAAGGCTTTCGCCATCGACGCGGGCAACACAGGGGCCGACATCGGGGACGAAGACACGGGCAACCAGGCAGGCATTGGCAGGAATCATGGAAACCTCAGTTCTCAGCGTTGAAGCCGCTCGCGGCCATATAGCAGAAGCATCATGATGATGACGAGGCCATAGACGATCTGGCGGCCGAATTCAGGCATCTGCATTACCGACAGGATGGATTGCAGGAGCGTAATCAGCATGACGCCGGCAACAGTGCCGAGATAGCTGCCGCGGCCACCGAGAATGGAGGTTCCGCCTAGCACGACAGCGGCGATGGCGGGCAGCAGGTATGCGTCACCCATGGATTGGGCGGCCTTTGACGCATAGCCCGCGAGCAGCACGCCACCAAATGCAGCGAGGCCACCGGAAATGGCAAAAACGATCATGACAACACGCCGCGTGTTGATGCCCGAGAGATAGGCGGCGCGCTCGCGGTTGCCGATGCCGTAGATGGAGCGGCCAAAGGTGGTGCGGGTCATCAGGAATACGGCGGCGGCGCCGACAGCCAGCCAGCAGAGAACGGAATTGGGAACCGTTGGAATGATAAAGCCGGTGGCCAGATAGCGCGCGGCGGGAGAGGCGGAATCCTGTGGTGAGAAGCCGCCGGTGTAAACAACCATCAAGCCCTGGGCCACGGCATTGGTGGCCAGCGTCATGATCATGGAGGGGATGCGGAGATAGGCCACGCCAACGCCGTTCACCAGACCGATCAATACGCCGCAGAAAATTCCAAACGGAATGGCAACGGCGGCCCCCACGTCACCCAACCCCGCCACGGCGCTGGACATCATGGCGCCGACGCTAACTACCCAAGGCAATGAAAGGTCAATCTGGCCGAGGAGAATGAC
>JACMJT010000347.1 GCA_014380505.1 Hyphomicrobiales bacterium
CCGGCTGAGACGTCCTTCCAATTGATGGTCATGGCGGATTCGCTTCAATGAAGGGGAACGAATGACGGCCGGAAATGCAGATGTCAGGATGGCACAACCACCCTAACATCTATTGAATGTGACGATCGGCTTAGTCGGCGTAGACGCCGGCGGCCTTGATGACCGGAGCCCAACGCTCGATTTCGCTGGTCAGCTTGGTCTTCAATGCATCGCCCGTCGCCTGATCCTGGGGCACTGGCTCCGTGCCGAGTTCAGCGAAGCGCGAGATGACATTGGGATCCTGAAGCGCTTTCTGAAGCGACTTCGTAAGGCGCTCGCTCACGTCTTTCGGCGTCCCTTTGGGCGCGTAGAGTCCGTGCCAGATACCAACCTGAAAATTCTTCAGGCCACCTTCTTCGGCCGTCGGAACGTCAGGGAGTGCGGCCAGCCGCTTTGAAGTCGTTGTGGCATAGGCTTTGATCTTGCCGGCCTTGATTTGATTTGTGGTGTTCGTGGTTTGATCGCACATGAAGTCAACCTGCCCGCCAAGGAGGTCGGTCATCGCAGGACCCGTGCCCTTGTAAGGCACCGTCGTAACTTGCGTTTCGACCGCGCTCATGAACAGCATGCCGCAAAGATGCGAGGCGGCGCCGATGCCGGCGTTCGCATAGGTCACTTTGTCCTTGTTGGTCTTCACATATTCGACCAGCGCCTTAAGATCCGTCGGTTCGAAATTGGCGCGTGCGACGAGGGTCATCGGCACCTCGGTGACGAGGCCGACATACTCGAAGCCGTTCAGCGTGTCATAAGGAAGCTTGCGATAGAGCGTGGCGCTGGTTGCCATGCCGATGTGATGCAGAAGGAGCGTATAACCGTCAGCTTCCGCTTTTGCCACGCGGGCCGCGCCCAGCGTTCCACCAGCACCGCCCACATTGTCAACGACCACTTGCTGGCCCAAATCCTTGCCCATCACATCGGCGATAAGGCGGGTGACGGTATCCGTGGGGCCACCTGCGGAGAAGGGTACGACGATCGTGATAGGGCGGGTAGGATAGGTCTGGGCAACCGCAGCGCCTGCGGCTAATGCGACGATCGCGACCGTGGCTAGGGCGCGTTGAGCAAGCTTAAAGGACATTTTTACCTCCAAATTACTGGTACAAGCTCGTGATCAGGTGGGCGATCTTGCGGGAAGGCCTTCTTATTGAAACATGAGATAGGGCAGACGCATTTTCGCAATGGCGACGGAAATCCTTGCATTACGATGTCAATAGCGAAAATACGCCGAAATCAAGCCGTTACACGAAATGGTGCGCAGCCGAGCCCGTGGAAAAACCATCACGATGCCAGCGCCCCCATTTCCCGCCGGCAATCGAGGATTTCTCCGTTCGCGTACCAACAGGACCGTCACGATAAAGACCATTGCGCCGCGTTCCGCAACAGGTAATTACGTATGAAGAGCGCCAGCTGCGACACTGATATCCAAGGATGATCCCGTGACCGGCAAAGAGCTTCCCATAACCGCTTTCGACGACCTCGCCGCATGGGAAACCTGGCTCAGATCGCATGGCGCGGCCTCAAGCGGATTGCGTCTCAAATTCGCCAAGGCGGGTGCCGCGCGGCCAACGGTCAGCAAGGCGGAGGCCGTCGAAGCGGCGCTGTGCCACGGCTGGATCGACGGGCAGCTCGGCAAATTCGACGATGCGTATTTCCTCACGCGGTTCACACCCCGCCGGCCGGGCAGCCGATGGTCGGCGATCAATCGCAAGACGGCGGAGCGTTTGATGCGGGAAGGCCGGATGGCGGCGGCAGGCCTCGCCGAGGTCGAGCGCGCCAAGGCCACGGGGCGCTGGGACGCGGCTTACGCCCCGCAAAGCGAGGCGCGGCCACCGCCCGATCTGATCGCGGCTTGATGCCAACCCGGCCGCAAAACGGATGTTTGATGGCCTCGACAGCGCCAATCGCTACGCCGTGATCTACCGCGTGCAGGATGTGAAAAAGCCGGAAACGCGCGCCCGCAAGATCCGCGACTATGTGGAAATGCTGGCGCGGGGCGAGACCATCCATCCAAGGCCGGCGCGGAAGGGCTAATACCAAGTCCCGCTGATGTGAACCTATGCCGTGCGGTCAGCGCTCGGCTTCACCTCTCCCATAGGGAGAGGTCGGCGCGAGACCCGCGCCCGGTGAGGGTTTTACGCCTCTCTATCAAGAACTTAC
>JACMJT010000037.1 GCA_014380505.1 Hyphomicrobiales bacterium
ATTCGCGCTTTAGCCCGTCGATGGCCGGCGTGATGATGACGACCATCAGCGGAATCTGGAAATAGAGATAGGTGAGCGTCAGCCCCCAGAAGGACAGGATGTTGAAACCGGTCGAGTAGATATTGAAACCGGCCAGCGAATCGAGCAGCACGGTGACCAGGCCCAGGCGGCCAAGGGTGGCTAAAAACGCGAACGCCAGCGGCACGCCGGCGAAATTGGAGGCAACGCCGGAGAAGGTCATCGTCGCCGAGCGCACCCAGGGAGGAAGGCCGCCGCGCACGATGGCGATGGCGATGGCAAGGCCAACGAGCGCACCGAGAATGGCCGAGGTAAAACTAATGCGGATCGAAATCCAATAGGCATTGACGATGGACGGCTGCGACAGGGCCGCGATGTTCGCCAGCGTAAACTCGCCCTGATCGTTCTGAAACGCGCCGAGGATCAGATAGGTGGTCGGCAGGATGAGGAACATCAGCGCGAAGATAAAAAAGGGCGCGACGCCGAGCCACTGCGTCGGCAATCGCACGCGGCGCCCCGCGCGCGGAGCGGACTGCCGGATGGAACCGGACACGCTGATGTCGGTCATCGAGAGTGAATTTCCGCGATGGAGGCGGCGGGCGGCGCGAGGCCGCCCGCCGTGTTGCTACTTGACGACGTCGGCGCCGACGACCGCGTCCCATTTCTCGGTGATGGCCGTTTTCGCGGCTGCCTGTTCCTCAAGCGTCGGGAAGACCGCCGCTTCGTAAGATGCGGCGGGCGGCAGCTTGTCCATCATCTCTTGCGGCACCTTGCCGTTCTTCACCAGGTCGTTGAAGCGGATCGGGTGACAATAACCCTTGAGCCAGCCAAGCTGGCCTTCGTCGGAATAGATATACTCCATCCACAGTTTCGCCGCATTGGGATGGGGCGCGTATGCACTGATCGCCTGGATATAGACGCCCGCCACGACGCCGGTCTTCGGCACGATCACATCGACCGGCGGATTGCCCTTCAGTGTGTCACGGCCGGAAAGGGCATTGTAATCCCACGTGATGAGTATCGGCGTCTGGCCCTGGGCCAAAGTTGCGGCCTTGCCGATCACGGGTACGAAATTCCCCTTGGCATTGAGTTCCTTGAAGAATTCAAGTCCAGCGTCACCGGCGGCAGCGCCAGCGGCGGCTCCCTTCGCAAGGCCCGCGGCATAGACGCCCTGGATCGCCTGATTGGACGCCCGCGGATCGCCGGCAAGGGCGATTGAGTTCTTGTATTCGTCCTTCAGAAGATCGGCCCAATCGGCGGGCGGGTTCTTGACGAGGTCCTTGTTCACCTCGAAGGAGAGCACGCCGTAATAGTCGCCGTACCAGTAGCCTTCAGCATCCTTTTCGCTATCGGGAATCGTGTCCCAGGTCGAGACCTTGTAGGGCTGGATAAGCCCGTCGGCCTTGGCTTGGGGCCCATAGGAAAGGCCCACGTCAATCACATCCGGAGCCTGCGGGCCCTTGTTGTCCTTGTTGGCCTTGATCGCCTCGATCTCATCGCTTGAACCTGCGTCGGGATTGAGTTCGTTGACGGTGATTTCAGGATATTTCGCCTTGAAGCCCGCGATGACGGCGCCATAGCCGCACCAATCGTGGGGCAATGCTATGGTGGTGAGCTGGCCTTCCGCTTTCGCCGCGGTAACGATCTCGTCCATCGTCTGGGCCGAACTGATTGCCGTTGTCATCATGAGCGACACGGCAGTTAGTGAAAGAATCTTCCCCGTGAACTTGAACATCTCTTCTCTCCCTTGAACCGGCGCTATTTGGCGCCTTGAATGCGGGTACTGGTACTCGATGACAATTGGATGAAATGTTACCGCCCAGAGCTCCCTGACGGTCCAGTATGACTCCCCTGTTTCAGGGTAGCAATGGGATTATGACGGTGGGATGACAGTGGGCGGTTCGCGGGAAACGATAGGCAGGACACGTGAATTCCCTTAAACGGCCAGCCATGAAAACTAGCGCTATCCCACTTGAAGCCGCCGTGCGCGGCACCCTCGACAGGGTGGATGCCCCTGCGGAAGATAGGGCGGATATTGCCTGGGCCTGCGCCTGGCTTGAAGCCTGCGGCTATCCCGGCGTGAAGATGCTGGTCGAAGCTTTGAGGGATGAGCGGTGCTACACCCCGCTTGTGCGCGATGCTCTCGGGCTGGATTTAAACGAGGTTTCCTGTGCCTTGTTGGCACCGCGCCTCATGCGCGAAATCGCCGGTGCCGGACGGGTTTTTCTTCGCAATGTCCGCCATGGGCTTTATCTGCTGCCCTTCACGGTGCGCGCCGGCATCGGCATCGGTTGCCCTGTCGATCCAGCCTTTGCGATTGGCGGCGAACGCACCGGCAATCCCTATGCTGAAAAACTCGCGGCGGCGGAGTGTAACGGCATCGTGGTGGACGATGAGTCCTGGCGCTTGCTACAAGTGGCTTAAGAATTCCATGGCCGGTCCCCTGTCCCATATCCGCGTTCTCGACCTCACCCGCGTGCTGGCGGGGCCCTGGGCCACGCAACTGCTCGCCGATCTGGGGGCGGAGGTGATCAAGATCGAAAAGCCGGGCGAAGGCGACGATACGCGGGGCTGGGGGCCGCCATTCCTCACCAATGCCGACGGCACGAGGGGCGATGCCGCCTATTTTCTCTCGACCAATCGCGGCAAGTCTTCTGTTTGCATCGACATGGCGGCCTCGGAAGGCCAGAAGCTCATACGCGATCTCGCGGCCAAATCCGATATCGTCATGGAAAATTTCAAGGTGGGCGGCCTCAAGAAATACGGCCTCGACTATGGGAACCTTAAAACCGTCAATCCAAAGCTCATCTACTGCTCGCTCACGGGTTTCGGGCAGAACGGCCCCTATACCCAGCGCGCCGGTTACGATTTCATGATCCAGGGCATGGGCGGGATCATGTCGGTCACCGGCCAACCCGATGGCGCGGCGGGCGCGGAGCCCATGAAGACGGGCGTGGCGTTCGCCGACATTTTCACCGGCCTCTATTCCACCATCGGCGTCATTGCCGCACTGTATCACCGCGAGCGAACGGGCGAAGGCCAGCATGTCGATATGGCGCTGCTCGACTCGCAGGTGGCCGTGCTGGCCAACCAGGCGCTGAATTATCTGGTGGGAGGCAAGGCGCCGACGCGGCTCGGCAACGCCCACCCCAACATCGTGCCCTATCAGACCTTCGCCGCGAAGGACGGTTATATCATCATGGCGGTGGGCACCGACCGGCAGTTCAAGGAATTCTGCTCAATCATCGGCGTGCCCGAACTATCCGATGACGAGCGCTTCCGCACAAATCGCGGACGGGTGGAAAACCGTGAACGCCTTATTCCGCTGCTGGTCGAACCGATGAAGGCCCGCAGCACGGGAGAGTGGATCCAGGCCTTTGAAGCAGCGGCGGTGCCGTGCGGCCCGATCAACACCATCGATCAGGTCTTTGCCGACCCGCAGGTGAAGGCGCGGGAGCTCCAAATCGAACTCGCCCGCGAAGACGGAACGAAGACGCCAGGCGTCGCCAATCCGATCCGGCTTTCAGCCACGCCAATCGAATACGCCAAGGCGCCACCCGGACTGGGTGAGGGCACCAACCGGGTGCTATCGGAAGTGCTCGGCCTCAGGCCGGCCGATATTGACCGGCTGCGCGCTTCGGGAGCCATTGGCTAGGCGTCGTTTTCAGGCTATCGAGCACTTTCGCAAAAGGGCATAACGCGCCTCCATCATGGCCAATCTCATCATTACCTACTGGCGCGACATTCCCTCGGCGGTTTCGGTGAAGGCCGGCCGCAAGGAGGAAAAGCGCATGCTGGCCGACCGCTTTCAGGAAGCCATCGACATGGCCGCCATGCGGGGCGATGCCACGGATACCGATTCCTATCTCGCCGACTGGCGCCGCGCCGATCCTGTTCCCGTAGGCGAGGATCTGGCGGCCGAAGTCGAGAAGATAAAGGCCGAGATCGAAGCCAAATACGATAAAGACAAGCTCAAAGCCCTCATCGCCAACGGCGGGAAAGCCTAGCATCCATGACTCACACGCTTGTGGCTTCCGCCACCCGCCAGCACATCATCGGTTTCGACCGGCCCTTTACGGTGATCGGCGAACGGATCAACCCGACGGGCCGCAAGAAACTCGCCGCCGAAATGCAGGCCGGCAATTTTGAAACGGTGATCAAGGATGCGCTGGCCCAGGTCGCGGCGGGCGCCCATATCCTCGATATCAACGCCGGCGTCACCGCGGTCAACCCCAACGAGACCGAGCCACCGCTCATGCGGCAAACGCTGGAGATCGTGCAGTCGCTGGTCGACCTGCCGCTGTGCATCGACAGCTCGGTCACGTCGGCGCTGAAGGCCGGGCTTGAAACCGCCAAGGGACGGCCTCTCGTCAACTCCGTGACGGGTGAAGAAGAAAAGCTCGAAGCCATCCTGCCGCTCATCGCCAAATATAATGTGTCGGTCGTCGCCATCTCCAACGACGAGACGGGGATTTCCGAAGACCCGGACGTGCGCTTTGCGGTCGCCAAGAAGATCGTCGAGCGGGCCGCCGATTTCGGCATCAAGTCCCACGACATCGTGGTCGATCCGCTCGTCATGCCGATCGGCGCCATGGGGTCGGCTGGACAGCAGGTGTTC
>JACMJT010000038.1 GCA_014380505.1 Hyphomicrobiales bacterium
ACCCTCCAACCGGGACTACGAAGGGGGCTTCATGGCGGCGCTGATGCTCAAGGATTTGAAGCTTGCCATTGCCGCATCGCAAACGACGGGGGCCAAGGTGCCGATGGGCGCTTTGGCCGAGAGACTTTATCAGAATTTTGCCGATGCCGGGGGATCGGCGAAGGATTTTTCGGCCATCATCAAGCTGCTGGATGGAAGCTGGGAAGCGCCCTCTTGATTATTTGAGCCAAGCGGCCGCGGCGGGCGGCCAATCCGTGAATCGGAGTGTGACCGCAAATCTTTATACGCACATGGAACCCCGCGATATTTTGAGACGTTTGGAACTGGTTACGCGTCTGTAAAGGAGCAAGACCATGGCCGAGAAAACTCTTGAAGACCTGTTCCATGACACTGTGAAGGATATGTATTACGCAGAGCGGAAAATTCTGAAAGTTCTGCCAAAAATGGCGAAAGCCGCCCAATCGAGCAAGCTGAAAGCAGCGTTTGAGAAGCATCGCGACCAGACCGAAGGTCATGTGGAACGCCTCACCCAGGTGTTTGAAATCATCGACAAGCCCGCCAAGGGAAAAACCTGCCCGGCAATCGACGGTATTCTGGAAGAAGGCGCGGAAATCCTTAAGGATTTCAAGGGAACGGTGGCACTCGATGCTGGGCTGATTGGCGCTGCGCAAGCGGTCGAGCACTATGAGATGACACGCTATGGATCGTTGAAGCGGTGGGCCGAAAACCTTGGGCTGTCAAATGCCGTGAGACTGCTTGATGCCACGCTTAAGGAAGAGACCAAGACCGATATGGACCTCTCGGCCCTTGCCGACTCGTCTATCAATCCCAGAGCGATGCAGGCGGCAGAATAACGGAACCAAGATCGCGTTGTTTGAGGGTGGCGCAGCGAACCAGCCTCGCAACGCATATCAAGTGTGCATTGATGAATGACGTCTAGGAGTGGGTCAACTATGGCGAAGGCAGCGAAGTCGTCGAAATCATCCGCGAAACGGTCAGCCGGCAAATCCGCCACCATCCACGATCAGAAACTGGATCGCGGGGAAGGCGGCGAACTGCACCAGACAGCCGAGGGTGACACGCCGGTTTTGACGACGGCGCAGGGTGGACCGGTTTCGGACGACCACAATACGCTGAAGATCGGCGAACGCGGCCCGATCCTGGTCGAGGATTTTCACTTCCGCGAGAAGATTTTCCATTTCGACCACGAGCGCATCCCGGAACGGGTGGTGCATGCGCGGGGATATGGCGCGCACGGGTTTTTTGAGAATTACAAGTCGCTCGCCAAATACACGCGTGCCGACCTGTTCCAGCGTGCGGGCGAGAAGACTCCGGCCTTCGTGCGCTTTTCCACGGTTGCCGGCAACAAGGGGTCCGCCGATCTGGCGCGGGATGTACGGGGCTTCGCGGTGAAAATCTACACACAGGAAGGCAACTGGGACCTGGTTGGCAACAATATACCGGTGTTCTTTATCCAGGATGCCCTCAGGTTTCCCGACTTCGTCCACGCGGTGAAGGAGGAGCCGGACTGCGCCTTTCCGCAGGCGGCATCCGCCCACGATAATTTCTGGGACTTCGTGAGCTTGAGCCCGGAAACCATGCACATGATCATGTGGGTGATGTCGGATCGGGCGATTCCACGTTCGTTCCGTTTCATGGAAGGATTTGGAGTTCACACGTTCCGGTTTGTCAATGCCGATGACGATTCAACCTTCGTCAAATTTCACTGGCGACCTAAGCTCGGTCTTCAGTCGGTGGCGTGGAACGAGGCGGTCAAGATCAATGGCGCCGATCCGGATTTTCATCGCCGCGATCTGTGGGATTCGATCAAGTCCGGCGCCTTCCCTGAATGGGAATTGCAAGTGCAGCTCTTCGATCAGAAATTTGCCGATCAATTCGATTTCGATGTGCTGGACGCTACGAAGTTGATCCCCGAGGAAGTGCTGCCGCCAATACCGGTGGGGCGCCTGGTGCTCGACCGCATGCCCGACAATTTCTTCGCCGAGACCGAGCAGGTGGCGTTCATGACGCAAAACGTGCCGCCGGGCATCGATTTTTCCAACGATCCGCTTCTCCAGGGACGCAATTTTTCTTATCTCGATACCCAGATCAAGCGGCTGGGTGGCCCCAATTTCACGCATATTCCCATCAATGCGCCGAAATGCCCGTTCCATCATTTCCAGCAGGATGGCCACATGGCGATGCGCAATCCCGTGGGACGCGCCAATTATCAGCCGAATTCATGGGGCGAAGGTCCCCGCGAGTCGCCGGAACGCGGGTTCCGCTCGTTTGCCGAGGCGGAAGAAGGGCCGAAAGTGCGGCTAAGGGCGGAGAGTTTTGCCGATCATTACAGCCAGGCCCGGCAGTTCGTCATTAGCCAAACCCCGCCGGAGCAGAACCACATTGCCGGGGCGCTGGTTTTTGAGCTGAGCAAGGTCAAGACGCCGGTGATCCGTGAGCGGATGGTGGCGCATCTCATGAATATCGACAAGGATTTGGCGTTGAAAGTCGGCCACGGGCTGGGCCTCAGGGACATGCCGAAGCCTGCCGACGCCGCGGTGCCGACGCGCCAGGATCTCGATCCGTCGCCGGCGCTCAGCATCATCAAGCGGGGCCCGAAGCGCTTCGAGGGCCGCAAGCTCGGCATCCTGGTGACCGATGGCAGCGATGCCGGCATGGTGAAAGCGCTTAAGGCGGCCGTGAAAAAGGCAGGCGCCACCTGCGAGATTATCGCACCCCGGGTGGGGGGAGCGAAGGCAGATGATGGCAGCTGGATCGAAGCCGACCAGGTGATCGAGGGTGGCCCGTCGGTTTTGTACGACGCCGTGGCGCTGTTGCCGGCGAAGGATGCGATGATCGCACTGTTGCAGAAGCCGGCAGCTCGCGATTTCGTGGCGGATGCCTTCGCGCACTGCAAATTCATCGGCTATGCCGACGCGGCAAAGCCGCTGTTGGAGAAGGCCGGTATTGCCAATAGCCTCGATGAAGGCGTGATCGCGCTTAACGCCACGAAGGATGTCGCGGGCTTCATCGGCAGCCTTGGGAAATTGCGGATATGGGAACGCGAGCCGGAGGTGAAGTGACGGTTTCGAGGAAAGGCGCCGCAGTCAATCGCCGGTAGCCAGAGATATTCCCAAGGAGCAGATCACGCCTTCGGGGGGATATTCCAGCTTCACCGATTCCAGATCGGTCGCTAGCCCCCGCTCGATCAGGCGGGAACCAAATCCCCGGCGTTTCGGCGGCTCGACGGGCGGGCCGTTGTATTCCCGCCAGTGGAACAAAATGGACCGGGGCTTGTCGGGCGTGGGTGCCCATTCGATTTTCACAATCCCGTCGGAAACGGAGAGGGCGCCATATTTTTGCGCGTTGGTCGCGAGTTCATGGAGCGCCAGGGCGAGTGTCACCGCCTTTCCCGCATCAAGATCAAAATCGGCGCCCGCGATATCGATGCGGCCAAGACCGGCTCGATGCACCTCCAGGGTGCGGAGCACAACTTTTTTCAGCGAAGCACTTTTCCAGCTCTTCTCGGTCAGAAGATCATGGGCGCTGGCGAGCGCCTGGAGGCGGGCAACAAAGGATTTGCGTTCATCGTCGCCCGACTTATGGAATGTCTGCGCGGAAATCGACGCCACAAGGGACAGCGTGTTTCTGATGCGGTGTTTCATCTCCTCCAGCAGCAAATCCTTGTGCTCTTCGGCGCGCCGCCGCTCGGCATTTTCGATGCGTAGATTAAGTTCCGTAGCCTTGCGCCCGGTTATGTCGACCATCATGTTTACCGCGCCGATGATCTGGCCCGCGGAATTCTTGAAGGGTGTGGGATAGGCGAGAAAGGGAATGCGGGTGCCGTCAGGCCGCTCGGCGGCGGCTTCCATGCCCTTGATCGCGTGCCCGTCCTTCAGTGCCATTGCCATGGGGCATTCGTGGTGGGGCAGGAACCTGCCGTCCGGCCAATACAGGCGCCACGAGCCGCACCATTCACTTTGGCCAAGTTCGGGCCTGTGGCCCCAAAGGGTGGCGGCGGCTTCATTGTAGAAGGTGATCCGGCCAGCAGCGTCGGTGGTGTAGACGGCGGCGGGCAAGGCCTGGAGCACGAAATGAAAGGCGGGCGATTGCCAATCGGCGGAGTCGCCCCGGCCGGCCAGGAGCTTTTCAAAATCGACGAGGGTGCCGTCGGGGACTTCCGTGACAGTACCGACGTGAAGATTATTGTGCAGGGTTTGGTTCATCGGCCCGGCCACTCACCAAATTGCAGGCGAAAGAGCAATTTTATGGCCGTTGAAGTGGGGGTGCAACAGCTATTTCAATGGGGGTTGGACGATGTCGCAGGGCGGCGTGACACCAAGTCGTCATCCCGGCGAAAACCGGGACCCACGCTTCAGCTTTTCGAACTTCAAACCCTGAAGAATCGTCACGCGGATAAATGGATCCCGGCTTTCGCCGGGATGACGAAAAAGGAAAGGAACGGGCAGCCGACGATAGGATTACCCTGTTTCTTCGAACAGTTCCCTGCCGATGAGCATGCGGCGGATTTCGGAGGTGCCGGCGCCGATCTCGTAGAGCTTGGCGTCGCGGAGCAGGCGGGCGGCTGGGTAATCCTCGGTGTAACCGTTGGCGCCGAGGGCCTGGATGGCGTCGAGCGCCATTTGGGTTGCGTGCTCGGCGGCGTGGAGAATGCAGCCGGCAGCGTCCTTGCGCGTGGTTTCGCCACGGTCGCAGGCGGCGGCTACGGCATAGACATAGGCGCGGGTGGCGCTGGCGGTTACGTACATATCGGCGAGCTTGGCCTGCATGAGCTGGAATTCGCCGATGGGCTTGCCGAACTGTTTGCGCTCATGGACATAGGGCACCACCACATCTAGGCAGGCGGCCATGATGCCCAGCGGCCCTGCGGCCAGCACGACGCGTTCGTAGTCGAGGCCTGACATCAAGATGCGGACACCTTGACCTTCCTCGCCGAGACGGTTTTCGAAGGGCACTTCGCAATCGGTGAAGATGAGTTCGCAGGTGTTGGAGCCGCGCATGCCGAGCTTGTCGAGTTTTTTTCCGGAGGAAAAACCAGCCATGGTGCGTTCGACGATGAAGGCGGTGATGCCTTTGGCTCCGGCGCCTGGATCGGTCTTGGCATAGACCACGAGGGTCGAGGCGTCGGGGCCGTTGGTGATCCACATCTTGCGGCCGGTGAGGACATAACGATCGTTGCGCTTGGAGGCCGCGAGTTTCATGGAGACGACATCGGAGCCGGCTTCCGGTTCCGACATGGCGAGAGCGCCCACATGCTCGCCGGAGATGAGTTTTGGCAGGAAACGCAGCTTCTGCTCCTTAGTGCCGTGGCGGTGGATCTGGTTGACGCAGAGATTGGTATGGGCGGCATAGGAGAGAGCGACGGAGGCCGAGGCGCGACTCAACTCTTCCGTGGCGATGCAATGGGCGAGATAACCCAGCCCGGCGCCGCCATACTCCTCGCCCGCGGTGATGCCGAGGATGCCAAGCGCGCCCATCTCGGGCCAGAGGTGCATGGGAAATTTATTTTCTTGGTCGAGTTCGGCCGCAATGGGGGCAACGCGGTCACGGGCGAAACGGCGCACGGTTTCCCGCAACGCTTCGATATCGCCGCCCAAGGCAAAATTCAGGCCTGCTTCATACATGCGGGTTCTCTCATACCGCGATTGCGGCGGCTCTCCAATCCGGGGTAACATTCATACATGAAAAACGGCTCGCCGCTGCGGCTGCATATTCCGGAATCGCGTTTCAGGCCGGGCGATACCCCTGATTTCAGCTATCTCGATTTGCCAAAGGCCGGCGAGGCCAAACGGCCCAAGGTAGATGCCAAGGCCTCCGTGACTCGCGATCTGGCCTATGGGCTGGTGCGGGTGATCGACGATGCGGGTGCGGCGCAGGGGCCGTGGAATCCAAGACTCGATGCGGAGACGCTGCGCAAG
>JACMJT010000348.1 GCA_014380505.1 Hyphomicrobiales bacterium
AACCCGAAGGCCCACATGGGCTTCATCATCATGGAACCGGAAGATACTCCGCCCATGTCCGGGTCGAACTGCATTTGCGTGGCGACCGTGCTGCTGGACACCGGCATCCTGCCAATGACCGAACCCGAAACCCACCTTGTCCTAGAAGCACCCGCCGGGCTGGTGCAGGTGACAGCCCACTGCCGTGGTGGCAAGGCGGAACGAATCACGCTCCGCAATGTGCCCTCTTTCGCCGATCGTATCTCCGCCAGGCTGGAGGTCGAAGGCCTTGGCACATTGACCGTTGATACGGCCTTCGGCGGCGATAGCTTCGTAATGGCCGATGGAAAATCCCTTGGGTTCGCCATGATGCCGGACGAGGCGCGCGACATCGCGGTGGTGGGCCGCCGCATCGTCAAGGCGGCCAATGAGCAATTAAGCTTCGTTCATCCTACACTTCCCGGCTGGACTCATTTTTCTTTCGCTTTCGTGACTGGCGCCCTGGAACGTGTCGATGGCCAACTCTCCAGCCGCAATGCCTGTGTCATCAAGCCAGGAAAAATTGACCGTTCGCCCACGGGAACCGGCTGCTCGGCCCTCATGGCCGTGCTTCACGCCAAGGGTTTAATGAAGGTGGGAGACAGCTTCATCGGCCGCTCCATCATCGACAGCCGATTTATCGGCCGGATTGAGGATGCAACGGAGATAGGTGGCAGGCCTGCCATCATCCCGGCGATCACCGGCCGTGGCTGGATCACCGGGCAGTCGACTCTCATGCTCGATCCCGACGATCCATGGCCCGAAGGCTATAAAATCTCCGACACCTGGCCCCGTCTCTGAAAGGATTAGTTGCCGTCTTCCGGCAGGCGCGGCAGGGGATGAACGTCGATTCCCTCGTCGATCAAGGCCTTTGCATCATCGGTGCTGGCCTCGCCATAGATGCCGCGCTTTGCGGTTTCAGCATAATGGATTTTGCGGGCTTCCTCGGCGAATTTGCCGCCGACATATTCGGCATTCGCCTCGACCGACTTGCGCACTTCACGCATCATGTCGAGCAGCATCCGGCTTCGCGGATCGACGGGCCCTGCCATCATTTTTTGTGGGGCATCCGCCTTCCGGTTAGCTTTCATCGGGATACCCGGCGCCATCACTTGTTTTTCAATCTTGATCGAATTGCACACTGAACACGACACCAGCCCGCCCCTGGCCTGGCCTTCATAGGCAGCGCTGTCGCTGAACCAGCCATCGAATTCATGGCCCTTGTCGCAGATGAGATCGTACCTGATCATGGTGGCTTACCTAGCAACAGCAGTAAGCGGTTTCAAGTTAATGGTCCCTTGAGGGTGAATGGCCGCTTATTCTTCAGGGATGGAATCCGGCGGCGGGCATCCGCCACTTGCGCCACGTCAATCTCGGCGAGGAGGATTCCGGGCTCGGTCCCTGCTTCGGCAATAACTTCGCCCCATGGCGAAACGGCAAGGCTGTGGCCGAAGGTTTCCCGACCGCTCTCGTGGCGCCCGCCCTGTGCTG
>JACMJT010000349.1 GCA_014380505.1 Hyphomicrobiales bacterium
CCTGCTCCTCGACGAGCCGTCGCTGGGCCTGGCGCCTCTCCTCGTCAAGCAGATCTTCACCGCAATCAAGGACTTGAATGAGCGGGAAGGCATGACCGTCTTCCTGGTCGAGCAGAATGCCTTCCATGCCCTCAAGCTCGCGCACCGCGCCTATGTGATGGTGAACGGCAACATCGCCATGTCCGGCACGGGCAAGGAGCTTCTGGCGAGCCCCGAAATCCGCGCCGCCTATCTCGAAGGGAGTCATTGAACGATGTCGCTTTTCGTCGAAGACACGCTGTCGGTTTTTCTCATCATGACGGTGGTGATTGGTGGAGGTGCGGCCTACCTGGCGGGCCGCAACCTGGCCTCCCGATGGCGCCCTTGGTGGCTGCCGGCCGCCTACATGATCCTGCTGGGGCTGGCTCTACGCTTCTTCCACTATGCCTTGTTCAATGGCGAACTCTTTTCGCTCCACTACTTCATCACCGACACGGCGGTCCTTATTGCTCTGACTTTGCTCGGCTACCGGCTGACGATGGTTAACCAGATGGTCAACCAGTATCCATGGGCCTACGAGCGGTCCGGTCCCCTGTCCTGGAGAGCCAAATCCGCCCCGTGAATTTGGAAATGGCAGGTTTTGACCCTTTCCAATGGCATCCCTTTGGGCCTATATTCCGCGCAAGGGGTGAGCAAACCCCGAAAGACCTTACGGTCATAAATCCCAAGGGAGTTACCATATGAAGAAGTATTTGTTGTCGGGCGTTGCCCTCGGCTTTGCCGCCGCGCTTTCGGCCTCCACGGCCCTGGCGGACATTACCATCGCTGTGGCCGGCCCGATCACTGGCCAGTATGCAGCCTTCGGCGAACAATTGAAGCGCGGTGCCGAAATGGCAGTGGCCGACATTAACGCCGCCGGCGGCGTCAATGGCGAGCAGCTCGTGCTTGAAATCGGCGATGACGCCTGCGATCCGAAGCAGGCCGTGGCCGTTGCCAACCAGATGGTGTCGAAGGGCATCAAGTTCATGGCTGGCCACTTCTGTTCGGGCTCGTCGATCCCGGCCTCGTCAATTTATGCCGAAGAAGGCATCATCCAGATCACAGGCGCTTCAACCAACCCGGTCTTTACCGAGGGTGGCCTGTGGAACACGCACCGCGTTTGCGGCCGTGACGACGCCCAGGGCATTGTCGCCGGTAACTTCCTGGCCAAGAACTATGCAGGCAAGAAGATCGCCATCATCGACGACAAGTCGCCCTATGGCAAAGGCCTCGCCGATGAAACCCGCAAGGCGCTCAACGCAGCCGGCCAAACGGAAGCCCTGAATGAGTCCTATACTGCCGGTGAAAAAGACTACACCGCCCTCGTTTCCAAGATGAAGGATGCGGGCATTGAAGCTGTATATGTCGGCGGCTATCACACGGAAGGCGGCCTTATCCTGCGCCAGATGCGCGAACAGGGCATGGCCTCACAGATGATCTCGGGAGACGCGTTCAATACCGAGGAATTCTGGACCATCGCAGGCCCTGCGGGTGAAGGCATGATCTTCACCTTCGCTCCAGAGCCCCGCAACAACCCGGCCGCCAAAGACGTGGTCGAGCGCTTCAAGGCCGCAGGCTACGATCCGGAAGGCTACACGCTGTATGAGTATGCAGCGATCCAGGCCTGGGCCCAGGGTGCAGCAGCCACCAAAGGCACCGATGGCAAGAAGATTGCCGAATGGCTGCGTGCCGGCAATACCTTCAAGACCGTGCTCGGCGATTTGTCGCTAAACGCAAAGGGCGACGTCAATGACGCCAAATACGTTTGGTACAAGTTCTCCAACGGCAAGTATACGGAAGATACTTCGCTGCAATAGGCTGAACGACTTTAAGCAGAGGCCCGTGCGATTTATTTCGCGCGGGCTTTTTAATTCAGCGCCTATCCCCCATAAGCCTTGCGAGGCGCAGCTTCATGTTTACCTAGCGGCTTTTGCTGGTGTACAGTCAGGCGTAGCCATTTCGCAGGTTTTGTCTTGGAAATCTTTTCAGTTATTCCCGGCTATTGGCTGCAACAAGCCATCAACGGCCTCGTGCTGGCGAGTTTTTATGTGACACTGGCCACAGCATATGCGTTGCTGCAGGGCATCACCAACAGGATTATCCTGTCGTTCGGTGATTTTGCCACTTATGGCGCCTTCGCTGCAGTGTACGCGGCGCTTTGGGCCCTGCTCGACGGCGAAGATGGCATTGCCGTTGTGGCAATTGCGCTCCTGGCCGGCATGACGGCCGCCGCTGCCCTCGGGCGCGCCAGTCATGCGCTGGTTTTTGCGCCCATCATCCGGGGACCCGGCCAAGCAGTGATGATTGCGTCAATCGGATTGTCCATTGTGCTGCAGGAAGTGATGCGGCTGCAATCGGGTGCGCGCGACCAGTGGCTGCCACCTCCTTTCAGCGGCGGGATCGGGCTCACGGACGGCGTGTTTCCGGTGCAAATCGGCTACACCCAAATCGCCGTGATAGCCACGACCTTCGGCGCCATTGCAGGATTGCTTGCAATGATGCGCTACTCCACAATGGGGCGCCTGTGGCGGGCCACCTCGCAGAATGCGTTGCTGGCACAATTGTCGGGCGTCAATATTGGCTCCGTCTTCCAGTGGTCCTTTGTGGCTGCCAGCGTGCTCGCCAGCATTGCGGGATGGGCAATTGCGGTGGGCTATGGCGGCGTGAGTTTCGCCATGGGGCTGGTGCTGGGCTTCAAGGCGATGTTCGCGGCCATCATCGGCGGCTTCGGCACCATCGGCGGCGCCATCGCGGGTGGAATTTTTCTCGCATTTATGGAAACGGCGTGGACTGCGACCTTTCCAATGGCCTACCGTGATGTTGCCACGTTCGGTATCATCATCCTAATCCTGACTCTCAAGCCCGAGGGGCTGCTGGGCAATGGACAGTGGCGTGAAAGTGAAGGATGAGCATGCTGAAAATCAGCGGGCAACTGTTATTGGTGATCGCACTGGCGGGGCCGCTTTCAGGCTGCAAGGACGACGCCTCGACTCCCTATGTCGAATTCACCGGTGGCGGCTTCATCTTCAACTACCGCACCGCCAATCACTATTATGGCTTCGTGGTGCGCCAGAAGAAACCGCTGCCCGAAGGCGGCAGACTCGAAGCCCGCTTCGAGGTGCCGGGCAACAAGCCAGAGCAGGTCGTGGAGCTGCCCATACGGGTTGGGCAACTGCAATATGTTTTTCAGACAGGCGATCTTGAAGGCATCGTCAAGGACCATCCCTATAAGGCGACGCTGCGCATCCTCGATGGAACGACCGGCGCGGCGATCGCCAGCTACGAAACCACCTTCAAGAGTGCCGTTGACCAGTCGACGCTGCCAGAGGGCCCGCTCGTGATAGGCCCCGGCTACCAGCAGCCACAGTAGCCAGTAACGTCGATTCAATAAGCGGCCATACGCCCCGGAAACCCGCGTGATTTGTTTCACGCGGGTTTTTTATTGCGAAATGCCCAAGTTCTGGCGATAGTTGCCTGACGTCCCTCCCCCCACGAGGGAGGGAAGTTATCTTACGAGGCGGCGTGATTAAAATTGCAAAAATAACCTTCGGTGTTGCCTTGCTCTGTGCCATGAGCATTTC
>JACMJT010000350.1 GCA_014380505.1 Hyphomicrobiales bacterium
CGATCAACCTGTCGATGATCAGAAAGCCATCTTCGTGAAATTTCGATACGCTGGCGGCATCAAGTTTGGTCATTTGGAGAACTTGCACTGCCTATCCGATTATCGCAAACGGGATTTCCGCAGCGATGGACCGGACCGGCGATCAAGCCGCCGGTCCGGTTCATCCGCGACAATCAGGTGGCGCGCATGAGGCCGAGCTGCTGCAGCGCGGTCACGCCATCGTCCAGGCCGATTTCTTCGGCGATCTTGCCGTTTTCGACGCGGAGCACGGTGGTTCCCGTGAACCGCATTTTGCGGCCGGAATTAGCCGGAAGCGAACCGATGAGAAAATCGCTGAAGGCGGGCCCCGTGTGGGTGCCGCCGCCTTCCCAGCGGCCGACCACGTAGTCGCCCTCGGCGATGAGGTCCGCGGCGCCCGCAAAGCTCAGGTCGGGAAACGCCTTGCGGAAACCGGTCATGAACGCCTTAACATCCTCGCGGCCACGGCGCGGCTCATGCAGCGAATACTGCAAGAGCATGTCCGGCGCGGCAAGCTCGTCGACAATGGCGGGATTCCAGGGATTTCCCCAGAAGCCGGCGAACCAGCGGCCTACGATGGCTTTGTTTTCTTTTTCCTTCGACATGATAAGTTCCTTTGCTTGTTGGGGTTGTAAGGGAGGAAGACTGCGGCAAGTTCTCTCAGGTCCGGCTGATCGATACGCCGCCATCGACGAGGAGTGCCGTGCCGGTGATAAAGCTTGATGCATCGGATGCGAGGTGGAGCACGGTTCGCGCGATTTCCTCGGGCTTGGCCATGCGCTTGAGGGCGTGGAGGTTCTCGACGAAAGCCAGAACCTCGGGGCCGGCGCCGGGAGTATTGGTCATGCTCGCGGGTGTATCGGTGCCGCCGGGTAGGATGGCATTGGCGCGGATGCCCTTGGCGCCAAACTCGGCTGCAAGCGCCTTGACCAGGCCGATCTGGCCGGCCTTGCTGGCGGCATAGACCGCCATGCCGGGCATGCCGACGGTGTAGCCCACGAAGGATGATGTGAATATCAAGGAGCCGCCGCCGCGCTTGAGCATCGCGGGCACCTGATATTTGGCGCCGAGAAAGGCGCTGGTGAGATTGATGTCGAGCGTATCGCGCCATTCGGCCAGCGATACATCCGGGAGTGGCTTCATCTCACCGACCACGCCGGCATTGTTGAAGGCAATGTCGAGGCCGCCAAAGTGTTTGGTGGCGGTGTCGACCAGTGCCTTTGCCAGCGCCTCGTCTTTTACATCGCCGGCGACTGCTATGGCCTTGCCGCCTGTCTTCTCGATCTCGGCCACCAACTTGTCCAGTTCCGATTGACGGCGTGCGGTGACCACCAGCGAGGCTCCTTCGCGCGCGAATAGCAATGCGGTGGCGCGGCCAATGCCGGAGCTTGCTCCGGTGACAATGGCGATCTTGTTTGCAAGTACAGTCATTTTTTCTTTCCTCATGGGTTGATGGTTTGCTCACGTAGGCAACCGCGATTGCGGAGACACTCCGTTTGCTGTGTTTGAATTCTGTTTTCGTCAGGCGGCGTCGTGAAAGATGATGCCGAGCGTGTGGCGGTGGCCGGAGCGGAGCTTGCTGACCCCGTGGCGGAGGTTGACACGGTAAAAGCCGCGCGTGCCCTCGACGGGGCGGCTGTTGACGGCGAACACCACCGCATCGCCTTTCTTCAAAGGCACCACTGCGGCGCGCGATTGCATGCGTGGGCGCTGTTCCGTCAGCACGAACTCGCCGCCTTCGAAGTCTTCAGCAGGTTCGCTGAGAAGGATCGCCACCTGAAGCGGGAAGACATGCTCGCCGTAGAGGTCCTGGTGGAGGCAGTTGTAATCATCCGTGCCGTATTGCAGCAGCAGGGGCGTGGGGCGCGCCTGACCGGCGGCATGGCAGCGCTTGATGAATTCAGCATGGGTCTTGGGGAAGCGCACATCCATTGACATCGCTTCGTGCCAGTGGTTGGCGATGGGAGCGAGCTTGGGATAGAGGGCGGTGCGCAGTTCTTCAATCAGGTGCGGCAGGGGATAGGCGAAGTATTTGTATTCGCCGCGGCCGAAGCCATGCCTTGCCATGACGACCTTGCTGCGGAAGCCTTCCTCCTTTTGATAGAGAGCGGCGGTGGCATCGCACTCCTTCGCGGACAAGAGCTTCGGCATCACCGCCCAGCCTTGCGCGTCGAGGTCCGTGGAAACCGTGGGCCAGTCGATGGCTTTGATCCCAATCATGCCACGGCCTCCCGGTTGATCAGCTTGCGCTTGCGCTGAACGCCCCAACGGTAACCCGCGATCGAACCATCGGCTTTGACCACGCGGTGGCAGGGAATGGCGACTGCCAGCACATTGGCGGCGCAGGCGGCGCCCACATCCTGGGCGGTGGCGGGGAGGGGCAATGATTTGGTGATCTGGCCGTAGGTCGTGGTTTGGCCCGGCGGGATGGCGCGCAGGGCTTCCCATACGGATTTTTCCAGCGCCGAGCCTCGAATATCGAGCGGCAAGTCCAAACCTTTATGGGGCGCGTCGAGGAAGGCAGCGATCTGTGCAAGGGGAATTGCAAGCGCTCCCTCGTCAGCTGTGAAGCGGGCGTGCGGGAAGGCTGCGGTCAGCTCGCGGCGGAGGGCCTCCTCGTTGTCACCCATCAGGATGGCGGCAATGCCTTTGGCGCTGGCCGCGACCAGCACGCGGCCAAGCGAGAATGTGCCGAATGCGAAGCGGATTTCTTCGATTGTATCCGATGGAAGTGTCGTCATGGCGATGTCCTTTTCTTGTCCACCACGACATAGGAGTGACCAGCGCGGCACACACTCCGGCCCTTGCTTTCAAATCGGTAAAATCAATGGAAAATAGCAGTGAGCGCCAGCCTAGCGCTTCTTACCTGCCGCCGCCTTCGCTTTTTCTTGCTCGGCGGCTTTCTTCGCGCGGAACTTCGCGATGCGTTCGATCAACTTCACGGGAACAGGCTCCGAAAGCGGGAAGCGGATCGTGCCCTTGCTCATTTCGTAGGGTGCCAGGTCGGCCTTGAATTCAGGGAGGAGATCGTGGGCGGGGTAAAGGGAATAGTGCTGCTTCCATCCGGCGAAGTGGAGCACCGGGTAACCGCGCAGTTTATAGGTGGGGATCTGGTAGGAAATCAACTCATCGCCGCCCGGCACGGCTTTGCGGATGGTGGCGCGCACGCGCTCGAGTATGGCCCGCACGGCCTCGGGCTGGGAGGCCATGTACTCGTCCACGGATTTGAAATCGGTTTTCGCCATGGGTTCCCTCCGGCGAATGGGAAGGTATCACTTCAAACCCATTTCGTCATCCGGCGAAGCTCGGGATGCACAGATCACGCGGCCTTGGACTCGCGGTCAAGCAGCGTGCGTTTGCGCTCGATGCCCCAGCGGTAGCCGGAGAGGGAGCCGTCGTTGCGCACCACGCGGTGGCAGGGGATGGCAACCGCCAGTGCGTTGGCGGCACAGGCACCCGCCACGGCGCGCACCGATTTGGGGGCGCCGATCTTTTTGGCGATGTCCGTGTAGGTGACGGTGTGGCCCGCCGGAATATCGCGCA
>JACMJT010000351.1 GCA_014380505.1 Hyphomicrobiales bacterium
CATTGGAGATGCGCTCGGGCAGCATCGGCACGACGCGGTCCGGAAAATAGACCGAGTTGCCGCGAATGCGTGCTTCTCGGTCTAGCGCCGTGCCCGGGCGTACGTACGCCGCCACATCGGCGATGGCGACGATGACATCGACACCGCCTGTCGCCTCATCGATCTCGGCCCACACCGCATCGTCGTGGTCGCGGGCGTCAGGAGGATCGATGGTGATCAGCGGAACTTTGCGCAAATCCGTTCGGCCTGCATGGGAAAACGTCTTGAGCGCGAGCGCCTCCGCAATTACCCGCTCGGCAAATTCATTGGGAATGCCGTGCTGGTGAATGGCGATGAGCGAGATGTTGCGCTGTTCGCTCAGATCGCCGAGCCGCTCGCGCACCCGCGCTTGCGGCAAGCCGTGGGCGCGCTCTTTGGAAATCTCGACTTCGACCAACTCACCGTTCAGCGCGCCATTCTCATCGCCCGCCAGCACCTGCAATTCGTTGCGCGCCTTCTTGTCGACGGGAATGACGCGCGCGCCATGACCCTTCACGACACGGTAAACGCCCAGGACGCGTTTTGATTGTTCCGACAACTTGCGGATGATGCGAGCCTTGAAGCGATAGCGGCCGGAGCGGTCAGGTTCGATCTTGGCAAGAACCCTGTCGCCCTTGCGCGGCGGCTCGCCGCCTTCGATCACCACTCGCGGCGGCTTGCCCGCACTCCGCTCGTCCCACTCGATAGGTTCGCCATAGGCTTCGCCATCCTTGTCGATACCCGTCACTTCCAGCACCGTAACCGGAGGCAGGTTGGACGTATCGACAAGCTTCTTCTGCCGCTTGGCCAGCTTGCCATCGTCGGCCATCCGCTTCAGCAGCGCCTTAAGCTCGATCTCATCGCTGCCCTTGACCGCGAATGCCCGCCCAATCTCCCGCTTGCCCACGGTGCCGGGAGACGTCTGGATGAAGTCGAGAATGTCCGCTTCAGTAGGGATGCGGGGTTTGGTTTTTCCTGGTTTCGCCATGCGCTAGAGATAGCGGTAAGGTTGCGGAGGGGGAAGGGAGTCTGGGCTCAATCGGCGATTGCGTTGGCCGCAGCCTTCTTTGCTTTCGCCGCCTTTTTCGGCGGAGATTTCTTTTTCCCGCGCACTTTCTTGACCGGTTCCTTGCCGGCCCTTTCGGCGATGAGGGCAATAGCTTCGTCCAGTGTCACGGCCTGTGGATCCATGTCCCGGGGTAGGGTGGCGTTGACCTTGCCGAACTTCACATAGGGGCCGTAGCGGCCGGACATCACTTGAATATTGCCGTTGCCGGCGGGATGTGGCCCCAGGTCCTTCAATGCGCCGGGCCGCGCGCGCACGAAACCCTTGGCTTTCTTTTCAGCCAGCATATCGACGGCGCGATTGATGCCGATGGTGAAAACTTCATCGGGTGAATCGAGATTGGCATAGGTGCCGTCATGCAGCACGAAGGGCCCGAAGCGGCCGAAGTTGGCCACAATGGGCTTGCCGGATTCCGGATGCACGCCGATCTCGCGCGGCAATGAGAGGAGCCTCAAGGCGGCTTCAAGATCGATGGTATCAGGGTCCGTGCCCTTGGGGATCGAAGCGCGCCGCGGCTTTTCGCCATCGACCGCTTCGCCCAATTGCAGATAGGGGCCAAAGCGGCCCTGGCGGCGCGTGACTTTTTCGCCCGTTTCCGGATCGGCCCCAAGCTCGATACCTTCCGCCGGAACAGTGGAAGCGGCCTCGCCCCCCGCCGTCATCGGGCGGGTGAACTTGCAGTCCGGATAATTCGAGCAGCCCACGAAGGAGCCGAACTTGCCGAGCTTGAGTGAAAGCTGGCCATTGCCGCAAGAAGGACAGGCGCGGGGGTCGCCGCCATCGGCGGGGGCAGGGAAGATGTGCGGCGCCAGAATGACGTTCAGCGCGTCGAGCACATTGGTGATGCGCAATTCCTTGATATCGCCGACGGCAGCCGTAAAGTCCTTCCAGAAATCACGCAAAAGCTGCTTCCAGTCGATCTCGCCGTTTGACACGCGGTCGAGTTGCTCTTCGAGGTTGGCGGTGAAATCATACTCGACATAGCGCCCAAAAAAGCTCTCGAGGAAAGCGGTGACGACGCGGCCCTTGTCCTCGGGGATCAGCCGTTTCTTGTCGAGCCGCACATAACCGCGGTCGCGCAGCGTCGACAAAATCGAAACATAGGTGGATGGCCGGCCGATGCCCAATTCTTCCAACTTCTTGATGATCGAGGCTTCCGAATAGCGCGGCGGCGGTTCGGTGAAATGCTGGTTGGCGGCAATGCCGTTGACGCCGATGGAATCGCCCCGCGCCATGGGTGGCAGGCGGCGGGCATCCTCGTCTTCCTCGTCGTCGAGGTCCTCGTGATAGACCTTGAGAAATCCATCGAACTTCACCACCGAACCCGTGGCGCGGAACGAATAATGCTTCCCATCGCGGCCATCGCAACCGAGATCGGCGGTGGTGCGCTCAAGTTCCGCACTCTCCATCTGGCTGGCAATGGTGCGCTGCCAGATCAGTTCATAGAGCCGGAATTGGTCGGCATCGAGAGAGCTGCGCACGCTGGCGGGAGCGCGCGAAAGCTCCGTCGGGCGGATCGCCTCATGGGCTTCCTGGGCGTTCTTCGCCTTGGTGGTATATTGGCGGGGCGCCGAGGGTACATACGGCTCGCCGAAATTCTTGAGAATAGCATTGCGCGTAGCCGCGATGGCCTCCGGCGCCATGTCAACGCCATCGGTTCGCATATAGGTGATGAGGCCCACGGTTTCTCCGCCAATGTCGGCCCCCTCATAGAGACGCTGCGCCACCTGCATGGTTTTAGCCGAGGAGAAGCCAAGCTTGCGCGAAGCCTCCTGCTGCAACGTCGAAGTGCGAAATGGCGCGTAGGGATGGCGCCGTGCGGGCTTGCTCTCGATCGTATCGACGGAAAAACGCTGGCCCTTGACCGCCTGCTCGATGGCCCGCGCCGAAGCTTCGTCCTTGATGTCGAGCTTGGCCAGCTTCTGGCCGGCGATGGAATTGAGCGCTGCCGAAAATTCAGCCCCCTTTGGCGTCACGAATTTGCCGTCGATGCTCCAGTATTCCTGCGAGCGGAAAGCTTCTATCTCAAGTTCCCGGTCGCAGATCAGCCGCAGCGCCACCGATTGCACCCGGCCCGCCGAGCGTGATCCCGGCAGCTTGCGCCAAAGCACCGGCGACAGCGTGAACCCCACGAGATAGTCCAGCGCCCGCCGCGCCAGATAGGCATCGACCAGGGCGGCATCGACCTGGCGCGGATGCTGCATTGCTTCCAGCACGGACTGGCGGGTGATGGCGTTGAAAACCACCCGCTGCACCGCCTTGCCCTTGAGCGCGCCCTTCTTCCTCAGCACCTCCAGCACATGCCAGGAGATGGCTTCGCCCTCCCGGTCCGGGTCGGTGGCGAGGATCAGGCGGTCATCGCCCTTGAGGGCTTCGGCGATATCGGAAAGCCGCTTGGCCGACTTGCTATCGACCTCCCAGGACATCTCGAAATCCTCGTCAGGCCTGACCGAGCCATCCTTGGCGGGCAGGTCGCGGACATGGCCATAGGAGGCCAGGACGGTAAAATCCTTGCCTAGGTATTTGTTGATGGTCTTGGCCTTGGCCGGCGATTCGACGACGACGACAGTCATTCAATGTCCTGGCTGATTGGTGGGCGAGCCTCATATAGGCATCCTCCCGCCCCCGCAAGCACAGCCCAACTCCACCTTTTGCACCCAAATACAATCTAAGGGTGCTTTAATAGACAAACAACACGTTTATGTTGTGATTAGTCTATCTTATCGGAGGCGAATCATGGCGGCGGCGGCATCGAACACGGCGGAAGCTACCCGTTCTGATAGAATCATTGGTGATGATACACCAAAAATGGACCTTTCGGTCCTTCAGCACGACACAGCCCAGTATGTGGCGGACATGATCCTCGAACTGCGCAACATGGCCAAGGCCGCCAAGCTCTTCACCGTCATGGTCCCGCTCGAATACGCCTATTACGAGGCCTTTTCCCGGGCCAACCGGGTCAGCGTGCCGCCCGAAGAGATCGAACGCCTGCGCCTGCTGGCCGAAGCGGCCAAGGAAACGGAAACATCGGCTACTGGCACCACCGATTAGCCGCGCTGCTTTACCCGGCACAGCGCGAGCCGGGCTGCGGAAGATGATCCTCGCACGATCTCCCCCGGCGTAAGAAGAAGGCTATCACCCGTCAGGAACTTTTGACCGCTGACCTCCAATTCGCCCTGCAACAGATGAGCGAAGGCCGTAACGTCCGGTTCCCCCAATTGCAGCGATTCCGTAACTTCGATGCACGCGAGGCTGCTTTCCACGCTCTCCCGCCGGGACATCAGGTTGAAATCCCGCACCGGACCGGCGATCAAGCGCGAGTCGATTGACCAGTCTCCGGAAAAGCTGCGCGGGATAAATTTGGGGTTAACCTCGATGGGGCCATTGGGTCCGCCATTTAGCACCATGCCGGAGCCCTCGATTGCCATGATGTGGCGGTCATACCCTGCGAAAATCGAAAACGGCCCATCAGCCGCCACATCCGCAATGCTGACCCGCCACAGGAACGCCGCACCGCCGCTGCCTTCCACATAAAGTTCCGTGGTCGTGCCGCCGCCATTCTTCCAGGGCATGACGCGGTAATTCGCAGCGGTGAATTTCCTCATGTGTCCTCAATCCCTTCTCATTATGCCCGCACTTGATGCGGGCATCCTCTCACGCTGCTAAAGATGGCCGTGTCGAGCACGGCCATGATGAGAATTTCCTACAGTTCATGCCGCGCCCGGCCTGCGGGTTCCGCGTGGGCGATGACGCGGCGGATGTTCGGGAACTTCTCCTGCAACCCATTCTCGATGTGATCGACGCAGGCGTGCACGTCGTCGATCGTATCTTCACCAGCAAAGATGCAATGGTAATGAACGAACACGCCCTGATCCGTCTGGCGAATGCGGATATTGTGCAGTTGGCTGAGCCGCTTCTGCTTCGCCGCCAGTAGCGTGAGCGCCTTGGTGACAGCGGCGGCCTCCTTCGCCGATGCCTCGTTGCCTTCGAGCAAGTGTTCGGGCTGGGGCTCGATGTGGCTTTCCACTTCCACATCGCCGCCAAGTTCGCGGCGGATGGCATTCTCGAGTTTTGTCGCCGTTTCGTGAGCGTCCACCAGCGCCATGGCGCCATCGACTTCAAGGTCGAAACTGACGGCGAGCCTGCCCTTGATCTGCTGCACCGTCACATGATGGATCGCCAGGTTACGGCGAGCGGCGATCAGCATGGTTTTCTGGAGTACGGTTTCGCTGTCAAGCGCCACGGGATTGGCCGCCACCGTGACATCGGCGTTGGGAAACGCCTCGCGAACGCGGGCATGAATGGTATCCTTGATGTTCACCATGTCGTCGACCGGCATGGTGCGGGCGACCTCCACCACGATGCTGACGAACAGCGTTGCGCCGGCAGGACGGAGCCTGAGCCCCCTGAGTGCCAGAATCCCATCCACATGCGAGACGATGTGCCGGACTTTCTCAGTCGCTCCTTCGGGCGCCCTATCGAGAAGGGTGTTGAGCGTGCGCTTGCCGAGCCGCCATCCCGCCAGCCCCACGAAGAACGACACCGCCAAAGCCGCAATCGCGTCCGCAGCCGGAATGCCATACCACACGGCGCCAAGGCCAAAGAGCACGACGACCGAACTCCACATGTCGGATGAAAAATGCAGCGCATCCGCTTCCAGCGCCTCGCTCGATGTCTTTTTTGCCACGCGAGTGAGCGCTCGCGACCGGTTGAGATCGATGAAGATCGATGCGGCGATGATGGCGGCGGCCCACCAGGTCACGTCCACATGGGTTTCGCCAGTTACGAGCCGCTTTACCGCTTCCCACACGATCCATGCCATCGTAAAAAACAGCAGGCCGGTTGCGATGAGTGCCGCGACACTCTCCGCCTTGGCGTGTCCGTAATGGTGTTCAGCGTCGGGAGGTTGATCGCTCCAGCGTATGGCGATCAAGGTGACGATAGTGGCGCCGAAATCGATTATGCTGTGAATCGCCTCCGAAAGGATGCCGAGCGAGCCGGTCACCAGCCCGGCAGCCAGCTTGGACACCGCAAGTCCCAGGCTTGCAAGCAGCGAGACAAAGGCAACCCGCTGTTTTTCAGAAGATGGCATGGGCGCTGTGTAGGATGCAGCGCTAAACGAGGCAAGCCTCCGGAAAACGCTGCTCGATGAGAACGGCAACGCGCTCCTGCAGATCCCAGAGATAGGGATCGTGAATACCTTCACGTTCGAGACAGGCAATGGTCTGGTGCAGATATTCAGCACCGCTGCCCCAATGACCGCAAGCGGTGGCGAGACGCTCGGCAATAGCGTCAAGGCCAAGCACCCCCGCATAGATCGGACTTTCCGGGTTGGCGGTGAAGGCGATCGCCTGCCTGCGCCCTCCCTCCGTCTCCACCTCGATCCAGCGCGGAAAGTTGGAGGGCGGCTTGACGGTCATCTCGCGCCGCCACAGGCCATGGAGCGTTTCCAGTTCGCTTTCCGACGCGATCTCCTGGATGACGCCTTCGCACATGCCGCCGTGGTCGATCTGCATCATCAGGCCGGGCACATCGGGCGTTCCGCGAAAGCGCTTGATCCGCAGACAGAACGACCGGTGCCAGCCGAGTGCTGTGGCTTTGCTCACCCGCGCTGGCGCGAAGGCTGGCTTCCAGATCAGCGAGCCATAGCAGAATATGGCAATGGGGCCGTCTGGCCGACGGGAGAGGAATTCGCCGATATGATCCTCATAGTCGGCGTCCGAAAAGTAATCCATGCCCGCCAACGGGCCGGTATCCACGATATCGCGATGCACCAGGCTGACATGGGCAGCGGTGAGGCGCATGGAACTGTTCATGGCGCCCATTATTGCAATGGGCGGAAGTCGAGCGCAAGCCAGCCTTGCACTGTCCGCATGACAGCGGGTCTTCACCGGCACTTGTGCATGTTGCCCAACTCGTGCTGCTTGTTGTGTCCCGCCATGGCTCCCGAATCTTCAACGTCCACTTTGCCGCTGCCCCAAAAAGCCGGCGCTTCTACCTTCGCCACGATCTTCGCGATCGAATCTTTCACGCGCTCGCTCAACGTCACCGTCGTGTCGTTGCAGGCCTACGACATCCTGGGGTCGAGCCAGAAGGTCAGCGTATTGGCGGCGTCGGTCTCACTTATCCTGCTGCTTTCAACGCTCATGCTGCCCTTGGTTCTGGGCCGCCTGCGCCGCCGCTGGGCCTACAGCCTCGGCGCGCTGCTCATGCTGATCGCGTCCCTGGCGCTGGCCAGTCACACCCTGACCGGGCAGGTCATAGGCATGTTCCTGCGCAATGGTGGCTCCGCCATCTTCCACATCGTGCTGTCGCTCTACATTCTGGACAACATCAAGCGCCAGGATCTCGCCCGGGTGGAACCCATTCGCCTCAGCATGTCGGCCATCTCCTGGACGGCGGGGCCGGGGGTCGGCGTATGGCTTTATGTCAACTATGGGTCTTGGGGCGCCCAGTGGGCGGTGATCGCCAGTCTCGCCGTGCTCATGGCGGTGTTCTGGTATCTGAGGCTTTCCGACAGCGGCGCCTCGCTTCCCTCCGGCACGCTGCAACCCTTCAACCCGCTCGCCAACGTGCGCCGCTTCACAAGCCAGCCAAGGCTCGTCCTCGCCTGGTTTATCGCCTTCGGCCGCTCCTGTTTCTGGGCGACGTTCATGATCTATGGCCCGCTGCTGATCGTCGAAAGCGGCTTGGGAAAGGGCATGAGTGGCCTCGTTGTTTCGGCGAGCCAGGCTCTGCTGCTGGCAGCCTATTGGTCAGGCAGTCTGGCGCGCCGCTTTGGCGTGCGTGCGGTGCTCGCCGGTTCTTTCGTTCTTGCTTCGGTGACCGCCCTGGGTGCTGGCTTTGCCGGGACGGAGGCGCCCTATGTGGCGATTGTGTTTCTGCTGGCGGGCGCTTTGGCTGGGTCCGCTCTTGACGGCGTGGGTGGCATACCTTTCCTGCGTGCCGTGCGCCCCCACGAGCGCCAGCGCATGACGGCGGTCTATCGCACGTCCATCGAATTCTCCGACCTGATCCCGTCTTTCATCTTTGCCTTCGTCCTCCTGCGTTTTGAAATTGGCTCGGTGTTTGTAATTCTCGGTCTGTGGCTAGGCGTCATGGGCTTTTTAACATGGCGCTATCTGCCGCGTTCGTTGTAAGACCTGAAACCAATCGGAAGGATGACTTGAATGAGCAGCATAACTCTCGTTATCGGCAATAAAATCTATTCCTCCTGGTCGCTGCGCCCATGGATCGCGCTGACGATGGCGGGCATTCCCTTCGATGAGGAGATGATCTGGCTTGACCAGCCCGATACCAAAGCGAAGATCTCCGCCCACTCAAAAGCGGGGCGCGTGCCGATTTTGCGCCATGGCAAGATCACCATTTGGGAATCGCTTGCCATCCTCGAATATCTGGCGGAGACATTTCCGGAAAAGAACCTGTGGCCCAAGACCAAAGCGGCCCGTGCCATGGCCCGCTCCATCTGCAGCGAAATGCACGCAGGGTTTTCCAGCCTGCGCAATGCCTGCCCGATGAACTTGCGGAGGCCGAGGAAGCCCGTCACCCTGTCCGATGCCACCAAAACCGACATTCAGCGGATCGAGAATATGTGGCGCGAATGCCGGACGAACTTCGCCAAGGGCGGCAAATTCCTGTTCGGCAAATACTGCAACGCCGACTCCATGTTTGCTCCCGTGGTCACCCGCTTCGACACCTTCGACATCCAGGTTGCGAAAGACACACGGCAATACATGGATAACGTGATGGCGACCTCGGCCTTCAAGGCGTGGAAGGAAGCGGCGCTGAAAGAGACATCAAGAATCGAGCACGACGAAGTGGATTGATCACTCGACGCGGAGCGAGACAGCGCCGCGCGGATGCCGCGTAACACGGCCTGCGAGTTCCAGTTCCAGCAAAAGTCCCGCAACCGCCGCTGGCGAAATCCCGCTTTCGCGGATCAGGTCGTCGAGATCGACCGGCGAGGGCGACAGCAGCGACAAGACCTTCCGGCGCTCACTCTCACCGGCAGTAGCCGGGTGCGCAAAAATATTCTCCGGTTCGAGGAACGCGTTCTGAGCGGCCACAAACGTTTCGTTCAGCGTTTCAAGAACGTCCGCCGATGACGTTACCAATGTCGCGCCCTCGCGGATAAGCTTGTTGGTGCCTTCAGCGCGCGGATCGAGCGGCGAGCCCGGCACGGCAAAAACCTCGCGGCCTTGTTCATTGGCGCGGCGCGCGGTGATGAGAGAGCCCGAGCGCAACGCCGCTTCCACCACGATGGTGGCGCGCGACATGCCCGAAATGATGCGGTTCCGCCTTGGAAAAAGCTCCGCCCGCGGAATGGTCCCTGGCTTCATCTCGCTGACCAGCAGCCCCCGCTCGCCGATTTCCGCCTGAAGCTTGCCGTTCTCCGGCGGATAGACGGAATCGATCCCGCCCGCCAATGCGGCAACGGTTCCTGTGGCAAGCGCTGCCTCGTGAGCCGCAGTATCTATGCCTCGCGCCAGGCCAGACACGATGAGATGCCCCGCCTGGCCAATTTCGAAAGCCAGCCTGCGGGCGAACTTGAAACCAAGCGCTGAAGCATTGCGGGCGCCCACGATGGCAACGGCGGAAATATTTGCGAGTTCGGCCTTGCCCTTGATCCACAGCATGGGCGGAGCAGCATCGATATGGCGGAGAAGTTCCGGATATTGTTTTTCCCCGGCGGCGACGGCGTGTGCGCCAAGAGCTTCGCCCCGTTCGAGATCGCCTTCGGCCTCCTGTTCTCCATAAAGCCGAAGCGGCCGCGACAGGCCGCCCCTGCGTGACAACTCCGGCAGTGCTGCAATGGCCGCCGACGCATCGCCGAAACGCTCGATGAGCTGGCGAAAGGTGACGGGCCCGACGTTTTCGCTGAGGCTCAGGCGCAACCAGTCGCGCCGTTGCGCGTAAGTAAGCGTCAATGCCATCAAGCCTGCTTTGCGAGACTGATCTTTGGCTCTTCACCCTTAAGCAGGCGGGCAATGTTGGCCCGGTGGGTGATCCAGATCATGACGCCGAGAATGAGCGCCGGGGGCACGAGATCGCCGTCCAGCCACCAGGCCCACAGCGGCGTCAGCAGGCTCGCGGTTAAGGCTGCCAGAGAGGAGAAACGGAACAGAAAGGCCATAACGATCCAAACCGCAACGAAGATGAGGCCCAATGGCCAGAACAGGCCGAACAGCACGCCCACGTTGGTGGCAACTCCCTTGCCGCCCTTGAAGCCACGCCAGACGGGAAAGAGATGACCGAAGATGGCTGCGAGCCCTGCCACGATTGCCGCCTCCTAGCCATAGAGCAGGGACATGAGCACAAC
>JACMJT010000352.1 GCA_014380505.1 Hyphomicrobiales bacterium
ATCCCGACCACGCCCCCGATGAGACGGAAACATTCCGCCGCCTGATCGGAATGCTGTGCGAAGTCTTGCCGGTTTAAGCTACTCCGTCGCCACGAGCTTGCCGGTGAACATCACCGGCCCCGTCGGCTGGCCGGTGGGAGAACCGCCTTCCGGCTCGAGGCTCACCGCGAACAGCGTGTCGCCAAGTGCGGCGGTATCCACCTTGCCCAAGGTCCCTGCGGGAACGCGGAAGTTGGCATCGATCACGCCAAGCGATTGTGGCTTGTCGCGGCCCGCCCCCAGCGCCCACAGTTCATAGGACTTGCCCGAAGGCGTTGTGGCCGCAACCGGCAACACTGAAATCATGCCGCTGGCAAGATCGATGGATGCGAGGAAGGCAGGCTCCAGCCCTTCGCTTTGCAGCACCGCCACATAGCGGCCCCCTTGGAGCGCCGCCTCGGGGGGACGGAACAGAATGACGCCGGCAAGTGCTGCCGCGATTGCCCAACTCCCGATTGCGGCGCCCCGCCAGCGGTTGGCACGGCGTTCAAGCGCCACCACGTTGTTTTGACCGGCATCGCCGCGGGGAATGGCTGCCATGATTTTATCGCGCATGTAGGCGGGAGCCGCCACGGGCTCAAGCGACAGCGCCAGGGGAATGAGACGCCGCTCCCACCCCGCCACCAGTCCCGCCAAGCCGGCGTCCAAAGCCATGGCCCTTTCGGCGTCCTCGCGCTCGGACCTCTCAAGGGTCCCCAGCACATATTCGGCCGCCAGGCCTTCCAAGTCCTCAAGTCCGGCCATCGAGGCACTCCCGCAAGGTAATGAGGCTCCGGCGCAGGAGCGTTTTCACGGTTGTCACCGGACGGCGGAACTGGGCCGCAAGCTCTTCCCGGCTCCAGCCCTGATAATAGGCCAGAAGCACCATGTCTTGCCGGTTTTCGGGGAGACGCGACAGGCAATCACGAAGCCGTTTCAGCTCCAGCGCCAGATCCGCTTCCGGCAGGACGGCGGCCTGGCCATTGCCGCCTATGCCATCTTCATCAAGCTCTTCACCGATTCGTTCCGACGACCGGCGCCTGAGATCGATGGCCTGGTTGCGGGCAATGGCCGCCAACCAGGCCATGGGCCGGGCCTGGGCCGCATCATAGAGGCTGGCCTTCTGCCACACCCGGACAAAGGCCTCCTGGAGCGCCTCCTCCGCCAGCTCCGGCCGCCGGAGTACCCGGCGCACCACGGCAAACAGGCGGTTCGAGGTCAGATCGTAGAGACGGCCAAAGGCCGGGCGGTCGCCCCCGGCGATCCGGGCGAGAAGCGGCCCCAGCTCGTCCATGGGTTCGGAAAAAGTGCTCATGCCACAATTACGTAACACAGGGGCCAAACGGTTGCAGCAATCCTTATGCAGATAAACGGCAGATGAACGGCCCATTCACGCTGAGTTCCACCTCATCCGTTTAATGTTCTCCCAACATCGAGACACCGCCTGAGAGGGAAACTCAAATGATCCGCTACACCTTATTTGTCCTGGCCGTCATCGGAACCGCCGCCACCGCCATCGCCGCCGTCCAGCCTGCAACCAATTCCGCGGCCAGCCGTTCTACCAATGTCACAGTTATTCACAAGAATGAGGCTTTTCCGGTCTTCGGACCGATTATTGTCGAGCAATGCGCCAAGGAGGACTGCTCCGACGTCCAGTCTTAACAGGTTTGTCGGGCGGCCACGCCAGACAACCCGGAACGCGGGTGTGGAAGGTTTCAC
This sequence comes from Hyphomicrobiales bacterium, assembly GCA_014380505.1. Next base: position 1,738 of record JACMJT010000352.1, read on the forward strand.
CAACGCCCCCTCTCGCGAAACTTGAAATTCCGCGTTCCGGTCCCGATATTTAACGTTCCCCAGGCAGTTCTTCCCCCCATCCCCTGCAAACACTGCCTGCAACTGGAAGGCCCCGGCTCAGTCCGGGGTCTTTTTTTTCACTTGACTTTTATAGTGGAACTTTTCAGCGCGCCGCCCGTTTATGGGGGTATGAAAAGCGCTATTGCCACCATCGCCCTTACCATCGTGTTCCTGTCCGCCGGCGCATTCGCTGGCAGTGGATACCGGACGGTTGCGCCGGCGATAATAGCAAATGTGACGATTATTGAAAAGAATCAGGCCTTTCCAGTCTTTGGACCGATCACCGTGGAAGTTTGTGAAAACGAGGATTGTTCCGAGGCGTAAACCATCGATATTCCCAAACGGCGGCTTCCCCCCATCCCCCTGCACACGCCGCCGAACTAAGGCCCCGATAATTCGGGGCCTTTTTTTCTTTTGGGAAGTTCTGATTCTAAACGGCGGATGAACGCGCCATTCAGGCGAGGTTCCCCTGCCGGGGCCTATCTTTCTCCCAACGCCGGAGAGAGAAATGAAAACCGCAGCCGCCACCGCCCTCCTCACCATCATGTTCCTGTCCGCTGGCGCCTTCGCTGGAAACGGCCACCGGGTGAATCTCGCCTCCATCAACATAACGGTGATCGAAAAGAACCAGTCCTGGCCCGCCAGCCCGCTGCTGGCCGAAATCCGCCAATGAAAACCCTCACCGCATCACTCGCCTTCTTCCTCCTTTCGGGCGCCTTCGCCCAGGCCACGGTGCGCACTTATTTTGCCCCAGAACAGGAGGGTAAACGTCTCGACAGTTGCCTCACGGATGCTGGCGATTGCGGCAAGCCCGCCGCCGATGCCTTCTGCCAGCGCCAGGGATTTGACACTTCACTCCTCTTCCAGCGCGAAGCCATGGACTCGACCATAAGGCTCGGCACTGGCGGATTGTGCACGGGCCCCGCATGTACAAGTTTCCGGCAGATCAAATGCTACGCCGCCGGTGATACCGCGGCAGCCACGTCAAACTAACAGTGGGCCGATAGCGCTTGGAATCCCCATGGGCATTGTGTAGGGAAGCCGAAATCCGGATTTCCCTGAATGCCAAAGCGCACCGACCTTAAATCCATCCTCATCATCGGGGCTGGACCGATCATCATCGGCCAGGCTTGCGAATTCGATTATTCCGGGACGCAAGCCTGCAAGGCGCTGAAGGCCGAGGGCTATCGCATCATCCTGGTGAATTCCAATCCGGCGACGATCATGACCGATCCGGATCTGGCGGATGCCACTTACATCGAGCCTATCACCCCCGAGGTGGTGGCCAAGATCATTGAAAAGGAACGCCCCGACGCGCTGCTGCCCACCATGGGCGGGCAGACGGCGCTCAACACCGCGCTCTCCCTCAACCGCATGGGCGTTCTGGAAAAATTCGGCGTCGAGATGATCGGCGCCAGGGCCGAGGCGATCGACAAGGCGGAGGATCGCGAACTCTTCCGCGAAGCCATGAAGAAGATCGGCCTTGAGACGCCGAGATCGAGGCTGGCCAACGCTTTCGCCGCCAAGGAGACTGACAGGGATTTTCGTGCCGCCGAAATCGCCCGGATAGAAAGCGAAGGCGGCGACGCCGCGGCGTTTGAAAAACAATGGGCGGCACAGGAACCGGAGCGCCTGAAGAAATACCGCAACAGCGCCATGGTCGAAGCGTTCGAGGCCATGCTTGACGTGGGACTTCCCTGCATCATCCGGCCGTCCTTCACCCTGGGCGGCACCGGCGGCGGCATCGCCTACAACCGCGAGGAATTCCTAGACATCGTCGAGCGGGGCCTCGACGCCTCCCCCACCGCCGAAGTGCTGATCGAAGAATCGGTGCTGGGCTGGAAGGAATATGAAATGGAAGTCGTCCGCGACAAGGACGACAACTGCATCATCGTCTGCTCGATCGAAAACATCGATCCCATGGGCGTGCATACGGGCGATTCGATCACCGTGGCTCCGGCGCTGACCTTGACCGACAAGGAATACCAGATCATGCGCAACGCCTCGATCGCGGTGCTGCGTGAGATCGGCATCGAGACCGGCGGATCGAATGTGCAGTTCGGCATCAATCCAAAAGACGGGCGCATGGTCATCATCGAGATGAATCCGCGCGTGTCGCGCTCATCCGCGCTGGCGTCGAAGGCGACTGGCTTTCCGATCGCGAAGGTCGCGGCCAAGTTGGCGG
>JACMJT010000039.1 GCA_014380505.1 Hyphomicrobiales bacterium
AAGTTTTTCCCGGCGCATGATGTGGCAGAGGGAAGAACCGATGTGGCCAATGCCGATCAGGGCGACGCGTTCGAACATTACACTCATGCCAGAAATTCCATCAGCGCGGCGGTGACGGCGCGATTGGCTTCTTCCGTGCCGATCGTCAAGCGCAATGCGCTGGGCAATCCATAGGCCTCCATGCGCCTAAGCACGATGCCGCGCGATAACAGAAATTCATCGGCGGCGGCCGCATTCTTTTTTTTGGCTTCTGGAAAATGTATCAGCACGAAGTTGCCAATGCTTGGCGTCACCTTAAGACCGAGGGCTTCCAGTTCCCGCCTCAGCCAGGGCAACCAGAGTTCGTTGTGGGCGATGGCCTTTTCGACAAATTCATGGTCGCGCAAGGCTGCAACGCCCGCCGCAATCGCCGGCCCACTTACATTGAAGGGTCCGCGCACACGGTTCAGCGCATCGGCCACATGGGTTGGGCAATAGACCCAGCCCAAGCGAAGGCCGGCCAGGCCATGGATTTTCGAGAAGGTGCGCGTCATCACCACATTGTCGAATGTGGAAACGAGTTCGATGCCCGCCTCGTAGTCGTTGGCACGGACATACTCGGCGTAAGCGGCATCGAGCACCAGCAAGACATGGCGCGGCAAGCCAGCATGCAGGCGTTTCACCTCGCTGAAGGGCAGATAAGTGCCGGTCGGGTTGTTGGGATTGGCGAGAAAGACCAGCTTGGTGCGCGCCCTTACACAGGCGAGCATGGCATCGACATCGGCAGTTTCGTTACGCTCGGGCGCCACCACCGCAGTTGCGCCATTGGCCTTGATGGCGATGGGGTACACCAAAAATCCGTACTGGCTGTAGATCGCCTCGTCGCCCGGCCCCAGATAGGCGTGGGCAAGAAGCTGAAGCAATTCATCGGATCCAGCGCCACAGACAATGTTTTCAGCCTTGAGGCCATAGCGCGCGGCGATGGCCTCGCGGAGCGCTGCAGCCGAGCCATCGGGGTAAAGTTCGAGCGCTGCCGCTTCCGCCCGGTAGGCCGCAATCGCCAGGGGGCTGGCGCCCAAGGGGGATTCATTGGACGAGAGCTTGAAGACTTTAACGCCGTTGACGCCGCTTCTTCCCGGCACATAGGGCGCAATATCCATTATGCCGGGCTTTGGATTTGGCCGGACCGCCGCCATCGTTTCGCTCATGGACTTACCTCGATGGGACTTGGATAGCGTCCCGCCACCTTGACACCAAGGGCGGCATTGGAGCGCACCAGCCCGATGAGGGGTGCTTCATGTTCCGACAGGAAGCCCGGCAGGCTGGAAATACGGCGTGATCCCGATTTCAATTGCCAGAGCGGCTTGGGCAGAAAGTCGCGGGGGAGCTTGCCCTCGCTGACGATGACTGTTTCATCATCGCCGGTGGCCAAGGCCTGGGCGTGACCGAAAATCAAAACCTCGGGCACTGAAGCGGTGCGCAACACCGGCAGCACGCCGATGATGCGGGCCTCGCCAGCGCCTCCTTCGGCAAAGGCATCGGCCCAGGCGGAAGCTGCTTCGACGGCGCAAATGTCGCCGGAATTCATATTGACCTGGAGAAGCGCTTGCGCCTCGTCGCGGTATTCTTCCACGGGGAGTGCTCCAAAATGATCGCGGAGCCGGAGTCTCAGCCCCATCTGGCTGGCGAGCTTTCGCGGAATATGGAGCGTGACCGCAGCCTGAAACAATGTCGAGGACGTGAGGATGACACGCCAAAGACGCACCAGAAGTTCAGGGGGCACGCCGCCCCGCTCCAGCAATCTCCGCAGGATCATGGCCTCGCGGGCGGGGCGGATGGGAGAGGACACCAGTGAGCCGTTGCCGCTCTTGTGACTGCGGACCTTCTCGGACGCCTGAAGACGGCGCGCCACGAGATCGAGAATCGAGTCGTCGATCCCGTCGATCTCCTGGCGAATGTCGTCCAGCGATGTATCCCGCGCGGCCGGCGTACTCATGGCCCCAATTCCGTTACCGATCAAGCCGTCGGCGCTATTCATAGGTGGACAACGATCAAAAGCAAAGCCTTAGGGCCATGATCGCGTGCTGGGGCG
>JACMJT010000353.1 GCA_014380505.1 Hyphomicrobiales bacterium
GCTGGAGATGGCAAAGCTCGTCAACAGCAGGCTCGTGACACTGGCGCCGCGCATCGGGCGAAATGCCACGCGCTCCATCGCGAGTGCCGCAAACGCGCCGCAGGCAACCGCCACCACAACGGCGGCGGGAAACGAAAACCCCAGAAACAGCGAGGCAAGCAGCGCGTAACCCGAGACGGTCATCAGCTCGCCATGGGCGAAGTTGATGAGGCCGACGATGGAAAACACCACCGCCAGGCCCAACGCCAGCAGCGCATAGATACCGCCGAGGCTTATGGCGTTTATGATCTGCTGCATGATCATCGTCAGGCTCCGAGATAGGCTTGGCGGACGAGATCGGAGGCTGCGAGTTCTTTCGCCGTGCCGGCGAGAACGACTTCGCCGTTGGCAAGAGCGGTGGCGCGATCGGCGATCTCCAGCGCCAGAGCAACGTTCTGCTCAACCAGAAGAATCGTAAGGCCGCTGCTGCGCAAGCCCGCGATCAGATCGAAAACCGTATCGATCATCTGGGGAGCAAGTCCCAAGGACGGTTCATCGAGCAGGAGCATCCGGGGTTTCGACATGAGCGCCCGTGCGATTGCCAGCATCTGCTGCTCCCCGCCGGAAAGGTTGCTGCCCTTGACGCGGTAGTAGCGGCGCAGGATGGGAAACAGTTGGAGCATTTCTTCTTCTTGCGCTTTTGCCGCGGCGGCTGGCAGATGAGCAGCGCTCCCCAAGCGCAAATTTTCGGCAACAGTCAGGCTGGCGAATATGCGGCGGCCCTCGGGAACGAGCGAGACGCCGCGCCGCGCGATGGTTTCCGCAGGCAGCCCGGTGATGTCCGCGCCATCGAAAATCACTTTCCCCGATGCCGGCGCCACGAGACCGGCAATCGCGCCCAGCGTCGAACTCTTGCCGGCGCCATTGGCGCCGACAAGGGCTACGATCTCGCCGGACCCCACGGTGAGGTCGATGCGGCGAACCGCCTCGACCTCGCCATAGCGGATGCGCAGGGCCTCGACGGCCAGCATTGTGGTCACGGCGCAGGAACGTCGGCCACATCCGGGATCACGGTCTTGATGTGCTTCTGCTCGCCGCCTTCGTAGCGCATCAGCGCCACTGGGCGGAGCGGCATGCGCTCGGTTCCGGCATAGGTTATCTTTCCGGTGATGCCGTCGAAGTCTTTAAGATTGGCAATGCCGTCGCGGATTGCCTTGAGATCGTCGGAACCCGCGGCCCTGACCGCGGCATCAAGTATGAGCCCGATCTCATAGCCATTCACTTCATAGGTCGATTCCGGTGCATGGCCGGCATATTTCGTGAAGGCCGCATTGAAGGCTTCGAGCTTGCTGCCAGGTTCGGCAAAGCCCGCCGTTGTGTACAGCACGCCGTCCACGAGATTGCCGAGACCTTTGATAGTCGGTGTCCCGATTGCGTCGGCGCCGTAAACCGGAATAGTGACGCCGGCGGCGCGAAGCTGCTGGATGAAGGCCGGGAAATCTGGCTCGTAGGCCGCCGTCATGATGACATCCGGCTGTTCGGCGAGGTTCTTGATGTTGGTGACCTCGGCGGAGAAATCCGGCGCACCCATGGTAAAGGTGCCTTTGCCAACGACCTTGCCGCCTTTTTTCTCGAACACGGCGCCGAAGTATCCCGGGAGGTTCGCGGTGTAGGCGGAGTCGGGAGACGTCAGCAGATAAGCCTTCTTCTTGCCCTCGGATATGGCGAAGTCGGCCACGGCAGTCGCCTGGATGTTGTCGGCGGGATAGGTGCCGAACATGACATCGCCAACGGCACCGGTGAGAACAGGCGCCGAGCCGCAGAGCGTCAGGGTGGGAATGCCCAGCGGCTGGGTGAGCTGCCCGGCCGAGATCGAGGGATCCGCGTCGCACGGCGTGATCATGATCTTGGCGCCCGCATCGATCAGCTCCTGGGTGACGGTGGCCGTCTGCGCCGTGTCGGAACGGGTATCCTTGATAATCAGCTTCACCATGTATTTGCCGCCAAGACCGCCCTTGGCGTTGAGATCGTCGAACGCCATGCGAAGTCCTTTAAGGGCGGGCTGATCGAAGGGAGCGAGGCCGCCGGTCTGTGCGGTGGCAGCGCCGATGATGATCTCTTCGGCGAGTGCGGCCGTGGCACCGGCGGCGGCCGTCAAGAACGCGGCCGCGCCGAGGGCGGCGCTGCGGAGGCGATAGAGGCTGGTCATATCAGATTCTCCTTTTTAGTTTGCGGGTTGATGTGGGGTGTCAGTCAAGGCACGGGCACGGCGGTTGCCGAGATAGGCCGCGATCACGGCGGGGTTCTTCTGCACTTCAGCCGGCGTTCCATCGGCGATCACCCGGCCATGGTCGATGACGATGATGCGCTCGCAGAGATTCATGACGAGACGCATGTCATGCTCGATCAGGATGATGCCAATCCGCCGCTCGGCGCGGACCGCTGCCAGAATGGCGACAAGCTCCGCTGTTTCCACCGCATTCATTCCGGCCGCGGGCTCGTCGAGCAGCAGGAACCGCGATCTGAGCACCAGTGCCCGCGCCACTTCCAGCCGCCGGCGCAGGCCATAGGCAAGTTGCGCCGCCGGGCGATTGGCGAATTTCACCAGCCCCATGCGATTCAGTTCGCGCATAGCAGCCGCCTCCGCGGCAATCAGATCCGGCTCCACCTGGCGGGCCGCCACCACCACGTTCTCCATCACCGTCATGCGCGGAAAAATGCGGATGTTCTGGAACGTGCGGGCCACGCCGGCGCGGGCGAAGTGGAAAGCACATGGATGCTTGACCGGCATGCCGATGGAAACACTGCCGGCGCTGGGCTGAAGGTCGCCCGCGATCATGTTGAGCAGCGTGGTCTTGCCCGCTCCGTTGGGCCCGATGATACCGGTGATGGCGTCTGCTTCAAACTGTAGCGATACGCTGTCGATGGCGAGGACACCCGCATAGCGCCGCGTCAGATCGCGCGTGACAATGGGTTGTGTGGTATTGGCGTCAACGAGTTCGGGTGCCGCCATCGCGGCTTTGCTGCGCAGAAGATTGAGCTCGCGTCTGCCGAAGAGACCATCGGGTCTCAGCCAGATTATAACAATCATGGCGATCGCAAGAGCGCCTTGGGTCAGGCCGAACAGCACCGGCAGGTCAAAACCCCAAACCGGGCCACCGCCTTCAAAACGGCGGACGATCTCGATCAATATGATGGTGACGGCAACGCCCGAAAACGCGCCAAGCGAAGAGTTCATGCCGCCCACGATCAGCATGGCAAGCATGGTGAAGCCAAAATCGAAATAGAAATCCCGAGGCGAAAACGCGCCCAGAAACTGCGCCATCACGGCTCCCGCCACCATGACGACGACCACGCTCAACACCCATGCGGCGAGACGGACGATGCGGTTATCCACTCCGACCGCGGCGGCGCCCCGCTCATCATTGGCCGCGGCGCGCGCGGCAAGGCCGAAGGGTGTTTCGCGGAACAGCCGGGCGGCTACCAGCGTTAGTGAAACAACGGCAATCGCAGTCCACAAGCCAACGTCGCGGGGCACGCCATAGAACGGCTGACTGCCGCGCGTGATTTCGCGGCTGGCGACCAGCAGCGTGTAAACGATGATCAACAGGGCCAGCGTGGCGATCGAAGCGCTTGAGCCCGACAGCCGGAGCAGTGGCGTGCCGGTCACGACGCCGATCAAAACCGCCAGCAACAGAACGACCGTAAGCGCTGCGAAAAACGACAGTTCATAGCCTGCGAGAAATGGCGGCAAATCGCGCAAGGCCGTGCGCTGCAGCGTTGCCGGCATTGTGAGAATGCCGGTCACATAGGCCCCAAGCCCAAGGAAGGCGGAATGGCCAAACGAGACGATGCCGGTGTTTCCGGAAAATATTTGCAGCCCGAGAACCGCCGTCAGCATTATCGCCGCGTAGGTGACGACCCGCTGCATGGCGGGGCCGCCGAAGATGAATACAGCGAGCGCCACGGCTACGACCGCCAGCACCATCGCAATGGCATCGGCAGAAGCGTCGCGGAACGCCACTGGCATCATTGGCCTGGCTTGGCCCGCCATCACGCGGCTTTGAAGCGCGCCGGGGAAAACGGCGCAAGTATCGCCTGTTCGCCGCGCATCAAGAGATTGGCGATGGCCTCGCCGACAGCCGGGCCGGTTTTGAACCCATGACCGGAAGAACCGGCTGAAACCACCAGCCCCTCCACGTCCGGCAGGGCGCCGATCACCGGCAGATCGTCCGGGCTCATATCGTAGAGGCCGGCGTAACCAGGACGGATGCCGAGGCCGAGCATGGCGGGGGCTCGGCTCGAAAAGGTTTCGACAATCTCCACCGATTCCTTTTCATCCACGCCTTCCATGTAGTTGTCCGGGTCTTCCACGAAACGGGGCCGGCCTGCCTCATCATGGCGGACGCCTGTGCCGCCCCCGGCCCAGGTTCCGGCGAGGATCACACCCTCGTTGTCGGGCCGCGCATAGTTGCAGCGGATGTCGTCGCACCAGGCGAAGGGCATGACCTGACGGGCTTTGCCTCCAGCATCCAGCACAGCCATGGGATGGCGCTCGATATGCAACGGCAGATCGAGAGCCACGGTTACCAGCAATCGCCGCGTCCAAGGACCCGCGGCGAGCACCACTTTGTCCGCTTCAACCGTTGCGCCATCGGAAAGCTCTACACCTGTGATGCGCCCATTTTTCCGGAGCAACCGGCTGACCATGGTGTTCTGCATAATTTTGGCGCCATGGCCGCGGGCGGTGCGGGCGATTGCATTGGTGGCGCCAAATGCATCGGCGTAGCCGTAGGCGGGTTCCCACAGCGCCAGCGCCACGTCATCCAGCGCGAATCCCGGCGCGGCACCGGCAAAGTCTTCGGGAGAAAGCGTTTCGATCACCGAGCCTTCGCCGCGGATGCGCTCGGCTGCGGCGCGCCAGCTTGCCTCATTGTCCTTGCCGCACACCCACATCATGCCGACCTGCGTGACGAACGATCCCTCGCCCGAGATTTCCGGCAACGACAGCAGTATTTCCGTGCCGCGCCTGGCAAGTTGCGAGAGTTCCGGCATCAGATAGAAAGCATGCAACAAGGCGGAGGATTTGCCGGTCGGCCCACCGGCGGGATGGGTTTGCTCAATCAGGGTCACAGCCACGCCAGCTTCGGCCAAGTGATAGGCAGCGCTCGATCCGACGATCCCCGCGCCCACGATGATGACATCGCTGTGCTGCATTTTTGTTTCCGCTGGCCCTGTCCACCTTTTCTTGGCCGAAGCTAAGGCCAGTTTTCCGTTGATGTCAATATCTCTTCATAATTGACTGAAATAGAAATTTCTGTAATGAGTTCTTCATGCCTAAACTGAAAAAGACAACGACGATACGGGATGCCCTGATGCGGCACGATGTTTCGCTGACGCCTTCGGAAGAAAAGATCGTCCGTCTGCTGCTGACGGACTATCCGACGTCCGGCCTCGGCACGGCGACCAGTCTGGCCCGGCGCGCGGCGGTGAGCGATCCCACGGTGGTGCGCCTCGTGATGAAACTCGGCTTCAATGGCTTTTCCGATTTTCAAGCTAAGCTGCTGGCTGAAGTGGAAGCGCGGTTGCACTCGCCGCTGTTGATGATGGAGGCCAAGAGGCTCAACGGCAAAAACGACGGTGCGGTCGTATCGTATCTCCATTCGGTGGCGATGGCGCATGAGAGGGCCATCACCATGACGCCGCTGCAAAGTTACGGCCGGGCGGCGAAGCTCATCATGGACGCAAAGGGCGAGGTGGTGCTTCTCGGTGGACGCTTCAGCCGCCACATCGCCGGCATGTTTGGAGGCTACCTGTCGCAGTTCCGTCCCGGCATTCGCGATCTCGGCGCGATATCCGCCCAGGCGTTCGACACGCTTGCCGATCTTGACCGGCGCGATGTCCTGGTGGTCTTCGACTACCGGCGCTACCAGCTCGATGTGGTGGCCTATGCACGGCAAGCGGCGGCGCACGGCGTGCGCATCCTACTTTTCACCGATCAATGGCTTTCGCCTGTCTCTGAAATCGCCGAAGCAACCATCGTGAGCCCGCTTGACGTAGCCTCCCCCTATGACACGATGGCGCCCGCAATGGCGCAGATGGAAGCGCTGGTCGCCCATCTTGTGTCGACACAGGGAGAGGAAGCCCGGGTGCGCATCGAAAGACTTGAGGGAGTGCGCCACGCCAATGCGGTGACGGTCGATGATGAGGCAAACGGGGCGTCCATTAAAACGGTCCGGGCACGGTCATTCCCTGGACCCAAAAGGCCACGACAGGACTACAACTCATGACAACATCGGCAACGGGACGGGATGCTCCCTATCGCGCCGGAGAAACCGCGCTGCTCCTGGTTGATATGCAGCGCATATGGCTGGAACCGGGTCTCGATCCAGCCCATTCAGAGCGCGGCCCCAAAC
>JACMJT010000354.1 GCA_014380505.1 Hyphomicrobiales bacterium
ACACCGAAGATGCCCGCAAATTCCAATCTGGCGCGTCAGATGCCTATGGCCTGGCGCCTGAACGGCGCGTATCGGATGGCGATGGGGTTCCCTGCCGCCATTGCCTGCAGGATGTGGGAGCGGGGGAGGAGTATCTCGTTCTGGCCTACAGGCCGTTTCCGGCTCTTCAGCCCTATGCGGAGACGGGGCCGATCTTCCTCCATGCCAAGCCTTGTCCGCGGGCCGAAGATGCGCATGAAACGCCGGCGATGCTGGCCAGGCGCGCGGCGCATTTGATCAAGGGCTATTCGAGCGATGACCGGATCGTTTACGGTACGGGCAAGATCGTGCCCTCAGCCGCACTCGATGCGGAAGCAGCGAACATTCTGAAACGCAATGATGTGGCCTATGTGCATGTCCGCTCATCGGTGAACAATTGCTTCACCTGCCGGATTGAGCGGGCTTAAGCCTTCAAGGCCTTGACGGTTTTGCGGTTGCGCAACACGTGCTCATGGCCCGCGTCATAGAGCGCGCTGTCGCGGAATTCCTGGGCGTCCAGCACGTGACCAACAAGGATGAGCGCGGTGCGGGTGAGCTTGGCCGCCTTCACCAGCTTGGCGATGGTGGAGAGCGTACCCTTGATGATTCTCTGGTCGGGCCAGGTGACGCGGTAGACGACGATGACGGGGCAGTCGGCGCCGTAATGCGGCGTCAGGGCGCGCTCTACATAGCCGAGGTTGCGGATCGACAGGTGGATGGCAAGAGTTGCCTTGCTACGCCCCAGTTCTTCCAGCTCTTCGCCCGGCGGCATGGCCGAGGCTTGCATGGTGGTACGGGTGAGGATCACGGTCTGGGCGATTTCGGGCAGGGTGAATTCGGTTTTCAAAACGGCGGCAGCGGCGGCGAAGGCGGGCACGCCGGGGGTGACGTCATAGTCGATGCCGAGCTTGTCGAGCCGGCGCATTTGTTCGGCGATGGCGCCATAAATCGAGGGGTCGCCGGAATGGACGCGGGCCACGTTGTGGCCCTTGGCGTGGGCGGCCTGGATTTCTGCGATGATCTCGTCGAGGTGCAGGGGAGCCGTATCCACAACGCGCGCGCCTTTGGGGGCTGCCTTCACGATTTCTTCCGGCACCAGCGAACCGGCATAGAGGCACACGGGGCACGACTGGATGAGCCTGAGGCCACGCAGCGTGATAAGGTCGGCAGCGCCGGGGCCGGCGCCGATGAAATGGACGGTCATAAGGTCTCTCGCTTTTTGGCATAGCCGCGGGGCGTGTAGGCGTAGGTTTTGCCGTCGCCGCGGGCAAAGGATTTGGATTGGGATGAACCCACCATCACGAGGGTGAGCATATCGACATCATCGGGGTTGAAATCGGCGAAGGCCACGATCCGCACATTTTCCTCGGCGCGGCCGAGATTGCTGGCGATGATCACTGGCGTATCGGGCGGGCGGTGGGTTTTCAAAATCGCAAAGGCGCGCTCCAACTGGTCGCGGCGCTTGAGCGAGCGCGGGTTGTAGAATGAAATGACGAAGTCGCCTTCCGCTGCCGCCTTCACGCGCTTCTCGATGGCTTCCCAATGCGTGAGCAGATCGGAGAGCGAAATGCAGCAAAAGTCATGGCCGATCATGGCGCCGGCTTTGGCGGCGGCGGCTTGAAAGGCGGAAATGCCGGGGATGACCTCCACATGCACGCGATTGGGTTCAAGATCGATGATCTCATAGACGAGAGCCGCCATGGCATATATGCCCGCATCCCCGGAGCAGACGAGGGCCACCTGCTTGCCC
>JACMJT010000355.1 GCA_014380505.1 Hyphomicrobiales bacterium
ACCGGCCGCAAGCCCGCGATCTTTGCGGGGCTTTTACTGTATGCGGCGGGATCTCTCATGTGCCTGTTCTCGACCAGCTTCACCATGATGCTCGTGGGCCGCACCCTCCAGGGTTTCGGCGCAGCAGGCCCGCGCATCGTCTCGATCGCCATGGTGCGCGATGGCAGTTCCGGGGCCGCCATGGCGAGAGTCATGTCTTTTGTCATGGCGGTGTTCATGCTGGTGCCGATCCTCGCACCGGCCATCGGCCAGGTGGTGCTGCTGTTCACGAGCTGGCGCATGATTTTCGCGGGCTTCCTTGTCATGGCGCTCCTTGCCACGGTCTGGCTTGCCGTGCGCCAGCCGGAAACCTTGCCGGTGAGCCGCCGTAGCAGGCTAGGCGTCTCGGAGCTGATGAAAGCGGCGAAAGAGTTTCTCCGCCATCCGATTGCAACTGGCTATACGCTGGCCGTGGGCTGCATCTTCGGCGCGTTCATCTGCTATCTCGGCACCTCCCAGCAGATTTTCGCCGAGCAATATGATCAGGAGGAACTGTTCGCAGTCTGGTTCGGTGTCTTCGCCATCGCTATCGCCATCGCCATGATCCTCAACGGCAAGCTGGTCATGCGATACGGCATGCGAGATCTGTCCAAATGGGCACTGCGCGCCAGCATCGTTCTGTCGGCGGTCTTTTTGGCGGTGGCCCTGATGTTCCATGGCCATCCGCCCCTGTGGACGCTCGGCGCCTATCTCTTCTATAACTTTTTTTGCTCCGGCATTCTCTTCGGCAACTATAACGCCCTTGCCATGGACCCCATGGGCCACATCGCCGGCATGGCCGCCGCCATTTCGGGCTCGCTCTCCTCGCTGGTGGCTCTGGCGACGGGAACCTGGATTGGCCTCCAATACAACGGCACGGTCATTCCGCTGGCCGCCGGTTTCACCGGGCTCGGCATCCTTGCCTATCTGCTGACCGAATGGGCAGAACGCCGCAGGGCGTGAGGATTCCGAACCTTGCCAATAAGGCCGTATTTCTGTTAGCAACCCGCCCGTGTCAGATCGCTATTCAGCATTTGCCGTAGCCCGCCATGCGCTTCAGCCGGATCGTGCGTGGCAGCGGGCGTGGGGATCGCCGGAGCCCAAGAAATCCTACGACGCCGTGATCGTGGGCGGCGGCGGCCACGGCCTTGCCACCGCCTATTACCTTGCGAAAAACCACGGGATAAAGAACGTCGCGGTGATCGAGCGTTCGTGGATCGGCTCCGGCAATGTCGGCCGGAACACAACCATCATCCGCTCCAACTACCAGATCGATGGCAATACCCAGTTCTTCGAGCATTCATTGAAATTGTGGGAAGGCCTGTCCCACGAACTCAACTTCAATTGTATGGTCTCCCATCGCGGCCAAATCGTTCTCGCCGTAAATCCGGTGCAGCTCGATACTCTGGCGCGCAAGGGCAACATCATGCGGCTTAATGGCATCGATGCTGAACTCCTCGACCGGGGCGAGGTGATGAAGCTTCTGCCCTATCTCGACTATTCGAACGAAGCCAGGTGGAAGATCTGCGGCGCCCTCCTGCAACGCCGTGCGGGAACAGCGCGTCACGACGCGGTTGCCTGGGGCTATGCCCGCGCCGCCAACTCCCTGGGCGTCGACATTATCGAAAATTGCGAAGTGACGGGTTTCACCATGGAGGACGGCAAGGCCGTGGGCGTTGAAACCTCGCGCGGCAAGATCGCGGCGGGAAAGGTGGCGATCGCGGTTGCCGGGCACACGTCCCATGTGGCGCACATGGCGGGCCTGAGATTGCCGGTTGAAAGCCATGTGCTGCAAGCCTTCGTCACCGAGCCCATCAAGCCCATGGTCGATCATGTGGTGTCGTGGGGCGCTGAACTTTTCTACCTGTCCCAGTCCGACAAGGGCGGCTTGGTGTTTGGCGGACACATCGACGGCTTCAACACCTACACCCAGCGCGGCCAGTTCCCCAAGATGCAGAGCGTTGTGGAATGTGCCGTGTCGCTCATGCCGTTTGTTTCGAAGTTGCGGCTGCTCCGCCACTGGGGTGGCATCATGGACATGACGCCCGATGGCAGCCCCTTCATCTGCAAAACGCCGGTCAAGAACCTCTATTTGAATGGCGGCTGGTGTTATCAGGGCTTCAAGGCGGCACCCGCGTCCGGCTGGACCTTCGCTCACACTATGGCTCATGACGACGAACATGAATTGAACCGCTGCTTTTCCCTCGACCGCTTTGAAAAGGGCGGTGAGATGGATGAGTACGGCCTCGGCAACTGGACTTACAAGCAATGAGAATTCCTTGCCCCCATTGCGGTGAGCGCGATTATTCGGAATTCCGCTATGGCAGCGATGCCACCAAACCGCGCCCCGCCCACGGCTCAGGCGATCTCAAGGCGTGGCACGATTATTACTTTCTCTTCAACAACCCGAAAGGACCGCACACGGAATATTGGCAGCACGTTCTCGGCTGCAGGCGGTGGTTCAAACTGAACCGCAATACGGCCACGAACGAAATCGGAGAGGCATCATGAGATGGCCTGATTTTTCCTCTCCCAGGGGGAGAGGAAGGGGCCCATTGCAAAGCAATGGGAAGGTGAGGGGTTACGGTGCATCAAATTCGCGCACCGTAACCCCTCATCCTCCCATCGCGTTCGCGATGGGCCCCGCCTTCTCCCTCTGGGAGAAGGAAAGACGGTCATGAGCGCCTTCCGCCGCCTTGCCGCTGGAGGCCGCATCGACCGGTCAAGACCCGTCGCCGCCCGCTTCGATGGCAAGCCGCTCAATGGTTTTGCCGGCGATACGCTGGCCTCGGCTTTGCTGGCCAACAACAATGTTCTGATTGCCCGCAGCTTCAAGTATCACCGCCCGCGCGGATTTCTCTCGGCCGGCGTCGAAGAACCGAACGGACTTTTCACCCTGGGCGAAGGCGGCGGCACCGAACCCAATATCCCGGGCACGACGTCCGAGCTTGTCGATGGCCTGGTGGCGCGCTCGCAGAACGCCTGGCCCTCGCCTGGCTTCGATATCATGGCGGTCAATTCGCTGGCTTCGCCATTTTTTCAGTCGGGCTTCTACTACAAAACTTTCATAGGCCCGTTCCAAAAGTCCTGGATGTTTTACGAGCCCTTCATCCGTAAGGCCGCAGGGCTCGGCCGCGCGGCATTTGCCAGCGATCCCGACCGCTACGAGATGCGGCACGAATTCTGCGATGTGCTGGTGGCAGGGTCCGGCCCCGCCGGACTTGCGGCGGCACTTACTGCGGGCCGCAGTGGCGCTCGCGTGGTTTTGGCCGAACAGGATTCGCTGTTTGGCGGCAGCCTTCTATCGGAGACCGATGCCGCGAACGAGGCCTGG
>JACMJT010000356.1 GCA_014380505.1 Hyphomicrobiales bacterium
ACTGCCAGGTGCAGGGGCCGGACGGCAAAAAGGTTTTCGTGCAATCGGGCTCCTACGGCATTGGCGTGTCTCGGCTGGCGGGCGGCATCATCGAGGCTTCCCATGACGATCAAGGGATTATCTGGCCGGAACCAGTAGCGCCGTTCAAAGTGGGGCTCATCAATCTGAAGGCCGGAGACGCCGAAACCGACGCGGCCTGCATGAGTATCTACAAGGCGCTGGAAGCCAAGGGTGTCGAAGTTCTCTATGACGATCGTGACGATAGGCCGGGGGCCAAGTTCGCGGCGATGGATCTGATCGGCCTGCCCTGGCAATTGATCGTCGGGCCTCGCGGCCTCAAGGACGGCGTCGTGGAAGTGAAAAACCGCAAAACGGGGGCGCGTGAAAACGTGGCGCTGGATGGCGCCGTGGAGCGGTTTTCAGCCTGATGGACAAGACGATGCCCGATACGCGGCCGTTTGCATCCTTCGAGTGGATGCTGGCTATGCGCTATCTCAGGGCGCGGCGCAAGGAAGGTTTCATATCGGTCATCTCACTTTTTTCGTTTCTCGGCATACTCCTGGGGGTGGCAACACTGATCGTGGTGATGGCCGTATTCAACGGTTTTCGCGTCGAATTGCTGGACAAGATTCTGGGTTTTAGGGGCCATGCGGGCGTTTACAGCCGGGATGCGTTACCAATCGAGAATTTCAGAGACATCAAGCTTCGCATCGAAAAGATCGAGGGGGTGACGCGTGTCATCGCTCTTGTGGAAGGGCAGGCGCTCGCCTCATCGCTGCGCAGCAATACGGGCGCGCTGGTCCGCGGCATTTCGGGCGAGGATATCGCGAAGCTGCCGAGTCTTAGAAACGATGATCTGCGCACGGCCATCAAGGAGCCGGGCACGCCCGACGCTACGCCATCGTTCGCGGGCTTCGACTCTTCCGGCGGTGTCGCCATCGGCGAACGCATGGCCTGGCAGCACCAGCTTGGCCTCGGCAGCTCCCTCACCATTATATCGCCCGACGGACCCGACACGGTGGTGGGCAACACACCGCTGATCCGTGACTATCCAGTGGTGGCGATCTTCAAGGTCGGCATGTACGACTACGACGCCAACGTGATCTACATGCCGCTGGCGGAAGCGCAGGACTATTTCAACGCGGGCGCGGGAGCAACCACGCTGGAGGTCACGGTGGACGATCCCGACCGCATCGAGGCCCATCAACCGGCCATCGTGGAGGCGGCCGGTCCCGAAACGCTGGTGCAAAGCTGGAAGGAAAGGGACAACGCCTTTTTCAATGCGCTTGCCGTTCAACGTACGGTGATGTTCTTTGTGCTGACGATGATCATTCTGGTGGCGGCGCTCAACATCGTGACTGGCCTCGTCATGCTGGTGAAGGACAAGGGTCACGACATCGCCATCCTGCGTACCATGGGGGCAACGCGGGGAGCCATCCAGAGGGTATTTCTTATTACAGGTGCCGCCATCGGCGTTACCGGCACGCTTGGCGGCTTTATCGTAGGCCTTATCATCTGCCTCAATGTCGAGCGTATCCGCCAGTTCATCCAAGGGCTCTCCGGCATTGAGCTCTTCGAGGAGGAGCTTTTTTTTCTTGGTCAACTGCCCGCCGTCATGGATCCTTGGCAGACGTTCCTTGTGGTCATGATGTCGCTGACCCTGTCGTTCTTGGCAACTCTCTATCCTGCCTGGCAGGCGGCACGGCTCGATCCGGTCGAAGCCTTGAGGTACGAGTGATGGAGCCACAACCGGCTCTGGCGCTCAAGCGTGTGGCGCGCACCTATCCCGAAGGCCAGGGAAGGCTCGACGTCTTTCACGACCTTGATCTCAAGGTTTACGCGGGCGAGATCGTGGCTCTTATCGGCCCTTCGGGATCGGGGAAGTCGTCCCTTCTTCACATCGCCGGACTGCTGGAAGCGCCGACGGCGGGCGAGGTCCATATCGCGGGACAGAATTGCACGGATCTCGACGATACCGCGCGCACCCGCATCCGCCGCATTGGCATCGGTTTTGTTTACCAGTTCCATCACCTGTTGCCGGAATTCACGGCGCTCGAGAATGTGATGATGCCGCAGCTTATCGCGGGCGAGAGCCGGGAGGCGGCCGCCGTCCGCGCCAGGGAATTGCTGACCAGGCTTGGTCTCGGCGCCCGCATGGAGCATCGCCCAGCCGAGCTTTCGGGCGGCGAGCAGCAGCGCGTGGCGATGGCGCGGGCCATAGCCAACCGGCCGTTGCTTCTCATCGCCGATGAGCCCACGGGCAACCTCGATCCGGCGACGGCGGCCCATGTGCATGATGAATTGTTGCGGTTGATCCACGAGGAAGGGCTGGGCGCCCTCGTCGCCACGCACAATCACGAGCTTGCGGCGGGTATGAGCCGCGTTGCCCGGCTGGAGCAGGGCAGGATTTTCGAGGGATAGATGAAAGCGGTATTCTCGGCGTTGCAGCTTGGCCACGCGCCCACCCGTTTCCTCAGCAAAGGCAATATCGTGGCCTATCCGGATCAGCCCGAACGTGCGCGGATGTTGCTGGATGGCGCACGCCAGGCAGGCGCCAGCATCTGTGCCGCCCGCCGTTTTGACGCATCCGTTTACCGTGGCATTCACGATGAGGATTATCTCGATTTCCTGATGAATGCTTTCGGCGCATGGAAGCAGATTGAAGGTGCGGGACCCGAGCTCATGCCGAGCCTCCGGCCCACATTCCCTCCTCTGGTGGAGAGCGGCAACATCACGGCAAAGGCGGGGCGTTTCCTCATGGATTTCTCCTGCCCGATCACGGCGGAGACATGGAAAGCAGCGGAAGCTTCGGCGATGACGGCCATTACGGCGGCGGACTTGTCGCTCAAGGGCGAGGGACTGGTTTATGCCCTGTGCCGGCCGCCGGGCCACCATGCCTACGGCAACCGCGCCGGGGGATTTTGCTATCTCAATAATTCAGCACTGGCCGCGCAATATATGCGGTCCACCCACGAGCGGGCCGTCATCCTCGATATCGATGTGCATCACGGCAATGGCACGCAGGGCATCTTCTACCAGCGGCCAGACGTACTCACGGTGTCCATTCATGCCGATCCAACGGACTACTATCCCTTCTATTGGGGAGGTGCCGCTGAAACGGGTGAAGGCGAGGGCCAAGGTTTCAATCTTAACCTTCCGCTGCCGGTGGGCAGCGGCGACGACGCTTGGCTGGCTGCCCTTGAGAAGGCTTTGGAACGTATCCGGGCGTATGATCCCGGCGTTCTGGTGATCGCGCTTGGCCTCGACGCTCATGAGACGGACCCCCTCAAGGGGGGAACCGTAACCCAGGCCGGCTTTGCCCGGATTGCCGGCGAGATCGCGGCATTGTCGCTTCCCACGGTTATCGTTCAGGAAGGGGGCTACCTGACCGAACACCTTTCCGACAATCTCGCCATGTTCCTCACGGCCTACGAGGGCGCCTTGCAATTGCCTGTGAATGAAGCGGCGGAATAGGCTGCAAAAGTTTGCTGGCACCGCTACATTCCGGCCATGGCGAACGATTCCGGCAGCGGCGTGACCTTTATCCATTTGCGGACCCATTCGGCCTATTCATTGTCCGAAGGAGCGCTGCCGATCAAGCAGATGGCGGCGCTGGCCAAGGATGCCCGGATGCCGGCGATCGCCATCACCGATACGGGCAATCTCTTCGGCGCCCTGGAATTTTCCGAGGTCATGGCCGAGAAGGGCATTCAGCCCATTATCGGATGCACGTTGAAAGTCGATTTGGGCGTTGCCGCCATCGACGGCATCCTTCGCCCGCATCAGGGCTTGCGCAAGCTGCCTTCTCTGGCGCTCCTCGCCAAGGACGAAGCGGGCTACCGCAATCTGATGAAACTTTCGAGCCGGGCCTATCTCGATACTGCCGGCACGGCGGAGCCCCATGTGCCGCTCGCGTTGCTTGAGGCACGCCAGGAGGGATTGATCTGCCTTACGGGCGGACCGGCAGGGCCGGTGAACGAGGCGTTGGTGCAGGGCCAGATGGGCCTGGCGCGTGCGCATATGGAGACATTGCAGCGCATCTTCGGCGACCGGCTCTATATCGAGTTGCAGCGTCATGGCACGGACGCCGAGCGGGCGGCGGAACCGGGGCTTGTCGAGCTTGCCTACCAGTTGGAGATTCCGCTGGTGGCCACCAACGAGGCCTATTTCGCCAAGCCCGACGATTACGCCGCCCATGATGCGCTGATCTGCATCGCGGAAGGCGAGGTGATCGCCGCCGAAAACCGCAGACGCTTGACGCCTGAACATTATTTCAAACCGCAAGCCGCCATGGCGGCGCTTTTTGCCGATATTCCCGAGGCAATCGCCAACACGGTGGAGATCGCCCGGCGTTGCGCCTTTCGTGTGAGATCGCGCCAGCCCATCCTGCCGCGCTTTTCCGAAGGCGACGAGGGCGACGAACTCCGGCGGCAGGCGCACGAGGGTCTGGAGACACGCCTGCAAACGCGCGGAGCGGTCGAAGGCCGGATCCGCGAGGACTATGTGAAGCGGCTCGACTTCGAGCTCGATGTCATCGTCAACATGCAGTACTCGGGCTATTTCCTCATCGTGTCGGACTTCATCAAATACGCGAA
>JACMJT010000040.1 GCA_014380505.1 Hyphomicrobiales bacterium
AGGCTCCCGGCAATGGAAACACCGGCAAGCGCTGGGGCAGATCGGCGGGGCTGCGGTATCGCTCGAAAAATCCCATGGGTTCCCTCAGGAAAAAAGGATGGACGACAGTTTGCGGCGCCCTTGCAGGGTGAGTTCGTCCTTGGGACCCCACACCTCGAAGAACTTGACCAGTTGCTTGCGGGCCGCCGCTTCGTTCCAGTCGCGCTCCTTGCGAATGATATGGAGAAGATGGTCGAGGGCTTCCGTTTTTTGGCCGGTGCTGTTGAGCAGCGATGCCAGATCAAAGCGCGCCTGAAAATTATCGGGGTTTTTGCCGATTTCGGTTTCAAGCCGCGAGGCTTCCGAAAGATCGACGGGGTTCCGCGCCAGTTCAAGGGCGGCCCTGGCGCTGAGCACCTCGGGGTCATTGGATTTCACCGGAGGAACCAGCGCCAATGTTGCCTCCGCGCTATCGAGTTCGCCGGTTTCGATCTGACATTTCGCAAGGCCCGCGAGAGCGCCCGCATGTTCGCGGTCGGCTTCGATCACCTGGCGGAAAATCTGCGCCGCCGTCTGATAGTCTTTTTGCGCAAGGGCTTCGCGTCCGGCGGCGGCGGTTGCCTCGATCTCTTCGGCCATGCCGCCCTGTCCGCCCAAACGGTCGATGAACTGCTTGATCTGGCTTTCCGGCAGCGCTCCCATGAATCCGTCCACGGGTTGGCCGCCCACGAAGGCGAAAACCGCGGGAATAGACTGGACCCGCATCTGGCCGGCGAGCTGCTGGTTTTCGTCCACATTGATCTTGACCAGCCTGACCTTGCCATTGGCCTGCTTCACCACCTTTTCCAAAGTGGGTGTCAACTGCTTGCAGGGGCCGCACCACGGCGCCCAGAAATCGACGATCACGGGCACCGTCTTCGAGGCCTCGATCACATCGGCCATGAAGCGCTTGGTGTCGGAGTCCTTGATGAGGTCCGCCGGTGTGGGCGCCGGGGTTCCGGCGGGCGCTGTGCCCAGTGTGAGATTCATCGGAAAATCCTTGAGAACATTGCCCCTAGATGGCCCATTCGGGCCGGAAATTCAATCAGGCCCCGCTCACCGCGACAATGCGGGGCTCGTGGCCGCAGGAGCGGATGAAAGTCACAAGGTCAGCGGCGCGCAAGGTCGCCGTCGCGTCGTTGCGGAGCGGATGATAATTCAGGAACTCCTTGCGCATCATCGGTTCATCGAGAACGACGTGGGTTCTGGCCTCCGTATCGTTGATCAGTCCGAACGGCGTCACCGATCCCGGCTCCACGCCGAGGATTTCCATCAGAAGATCGGGCTTGCCGAAAGAGAGCCGCTTCGAGCCGATCTTCAAAGGCAAGGCCTTCAAATCCACGCGGGCATCCTCAAGGCAGACGATGAGCCAGATTTCCCCCTTTTCATCCTTTAGAAACAGGTTCTTGCAGTGGCCGCCGGGAATTTGGCCGCGCAGCGCCCGGGCTTCCTCAACGGTGAAGACCGGCGGATGGTCATGGACCCTGGTTTCGATGCCAAGGGTTTTGAAACGGTTCAACAGATCGGCGCGGGAGGCGGGCATCGGCGGGTTTTCTTCCCAATTTCATGGCGGGTTCTTCTTGCATTTGTTTTTGGGCTGCGCAATAACGCGGGGCCACCTCGCCGGCCTCGCCGGCTTACTCCAAGCGGGCGTAGCTCAGGGGTAGAGCACAACCTTGCCAAGGTTGGGGTCGAGGGTTCGAATCCCTTCGCCCGCTCCAGTTTTCAATCCAGTTCGAACCGACAAAAGTCTCGACGTGTTGACGCTTGGAAGGCGCGGATGCTTAATGCGCGGTCCTGTTCCTGACGCTGGTGGTTCATGGCGCTCCGTTCCCGCTCCGGTGATTCTTGCCGTCACCGGCCGTTGACGACGTCGCTGCAGCAACCCTCGAAGCCCGCTGCCGTTGCCCGGCCCAAGATTGCACCGGCGCAGCGGCGGAACGTGTTCCTGTACTATGGGTTCAGTTTCTTTACCGGTTTCTATATTGCGACGGGCACCACGGTGCTTTTCGAGCAGAAGCTCGGCCTGTCCTATGCGCAGATCTTCACGCTCGATGCCATCTACATGCTTATGTTCGTGCTCTTCGAGGTTCCGAGCGGAGCACTCGCCGACCTGCTGGGCCGGAAAAAGACCATCCTCGCCGGGCTCACGACCCTCATCGTTGCCGCGATAGCGACGGGCTTTGCGCAGAACTTCCTGCATCTGTTTCTAAGCTCCCTCATTTGGTCGCTCGGCTTTTCACTGATTTCCGGCTCTTCGGAAGCGCTGCTGTATGACAGCCTGAAGGACGACAAGCTTTTTCACCGGATCACCGGGCGGGCGCTTTCGTTCTCGATCATCGGCCTGGCGCTTGCTGGAATTTTGGGGCCGCTGCTCTTCGCGCAAAATTTCAGGCTTCCCTATCTGGTTTCGACGCTGCCGTTCGCGGCGGCTCTTGTCGTCATGGTGTTTTACCGTGAAACCGGCGCCAACAGAAAACAACGGTTTTCCGCCGGGCGCTACGTTGGCCAAATCCGGGGCGGGGCGAGGAAGGCTTTCGGCAACCGCTTTGTGATCTGGAGCATGGGGGCATTGGCGATTGTCTTCTCCGTGAGTTACACATTCGCCAGTTCATATCAGCCCTATCTGATCGAGATCGGTTTCAGCGTAAGCCAGTTTGCATTCATCCTGCCGCTCATGTTCGTGAGCGAGGCGATGGGCGGCGCATGGTCCGAGAAAGTGACCGAGCGCTTGGGCGAGACGGCGGCATTCTGGGTAAACATCCTGGCGCTTGGCTCAAGCCTTCTCGCTTTGGGCTTTATCGCCAGTACGTTCGCCGTGCCGATCCTTATCGTCTACGGATTTCTACAGGGCTTTCTCCGGCCGCTCGCCAGCACTTACGCCAATCGCTATATCGAATCGGAACACCGGGCGACGGTCATCTCCGTGCAGGTCATGGTCAGCACCGTTGCCGCATCGGCGCTGCTGTTCGCATTGGGTTTCTTGACCGATCGCATCGGGGTGGTAGCGCTCACCGGCGTTATAGGCGGGCTGGTCCTTGTCGCCGGCGTGGCGCTGCTGTGGGCCAAGCCAAAAGAAAAACGTTGACGGCGCTAGAGCATGTTCCGCCAAAGTGCACACACTTTGGCGATAAGAACATGCTCCAGATTTGGACTGGCGCATTTTCTTATCCAGAAAGTGGTTTCCACTTTCTGGGAAAATGCGCTAGGGAGTCAGCCGCTCATTGCAGATAGTCCGGCTCTTCCTCGTCGAGAATCGTGCGGATCGCGGCAAGATGCTTTTGGGCAAAGCCCGGGTACTCCTCCCATTGCCGCGCGGTTTTTTCCGCGACTTCATGCGACGCAATGTTGAGCTTTTGCCCGGTCATCAGCGCGGTGATGTAGGTCTCGGCGGCACGCTCGAAGTAATAGATGTCGTCAAAGCATTGCGCGACCGAGGGACCGGTGACCAGGATGCCATGCTGACCCATGAGCAGGATCGAACGATTTCCCAGCGTTCGCGCCAGCCGCTCGCCCTCCTCGCCCAAGCCCATGCCATCGTAGCCGTCATCGACGGCGATACGGTCGTAGAAGCGCATCGTGTTCTGATCGATCGGCGGCATGACCGGATCTTTCAGGCAGGCAAGGACCGTTGCGTATTTCGAATGAAGATGCATGACGCAGCGCGCGTGATGAACGTTGCGGTGAAGCGCCCCATGAATAGCCCAGGCGGACGGATCCACGGCTTCGCCCAGCCCCGCCGGTTTTGCGTTGGCGTCAAGCTCGAGAAGGTCGGAGGCCCGCATCTTCGTCCAATGGCGTCCGTAGGGATTCATGAGAAACCGCGCACCATCATCGGAAACAGCCAGGCTGTAGTGATTGGCGATGCCCTCGTGGAACCCCAATCGCGCCGTCATGCGGAGCGCTGCCGCGAGATCGCGCCGTTCTTCCAGGTGTGGCATGTGGTTCTACCTATGATTAAGAGTGCTGGCTGGCCTTATAGCCCGTCCCAGTCTTGCAGGCGAGTGTGCAGATCAAGCGGGTGTGACGCCGCGAAGCCGTTCCGAGCGGCGGCGCAGGAATTCGGCGCCCACCAGCAGGCAGACCGAGAACACCACTTGAACGGTTGCGGCCGCGGTGATCGTCGGGCTGATCATCTCGCGAATGCCGCTGAACATCTGCTTGGGCAGCGTCCGCTGTTCCGCACTCGCCAGAAAGAGTGCGACGACGACCTCGTCGAACGACGTTACAAACGCGAAGATGGCGCCGGTGACAATGCCCGGAAGGATGAGCGGCAGGATCACTTTCCGGAAGGTGAACAGGGACGTGGCGCCGAGACCTTGCGCGGCCCGTTGCAGGGTCCAGTCGAAGCTCGTGAGCGTTGACGTCACCGTGATCACCACGAATGGGGTGGCCAGTGCCGTATGGGCGAGCGCCAAGCCGGCGAAGGTGCCGATGAGGCCGAAGTACCCGAAGGACATGAAAACTGCTACGGCGATAATAATCACCGGCACGATCATCGGCAGCAACAGCAGCCCGAGGATCAGGGCGCGCAACGGCAATTGCGTCCGTGACAGGCCGAGAGCCGCCATGGTGCCGAGCACGGTTGAAGCGATGGTGACCGTGACCGCAAGCTTAATGCTCAGCAGCAGCGCGCCTGTCCAGCGATCGTTGCCGAAGAAGTCGCGATACCACTGCAGCGACAGGCCGGGCATCGGGTAGCTGAAATAGGGCTCGGCATTGAACGACAATGGAATGACGGCGAGGATGGGCGCTATCAGGAACAGCAGCACCAGGGCCGTGAAGGCCCAGCCCGCGTAAAATAACACCCGCTCAAGCGGCATGGCATAGGGCGCGGGGCTAAGCATCGGACTCATCCGAGCCTCACCTTGTCGATGCCGACGAGGCGGTTGTAAACGAAGAACAGCGCCATGGTCGCCACAAGCAGGATGGCGCTCAAGGCACTTGCCTTACCCCAATTGTTCTCCTGGTTGAGTGCCGAGGCGATGACGCCGCTCACCATCTGATCAGCCGCGCCGCCGACAAGGGCCGGCGTGATGTAGTAGCCGAGCGAGAGGATGAAGGTGAGCAGGCACCCCGCGCCGATGCCCGGCAAGGTGAGCGGAAGATAGACGCGAAGGAAGGAATAAACGGGACCGCCCCCCAGAGAACGGGCGGCGCGCATGTAGGAAGGCGATATTCCCTTCATGACGCCATAGATCGGCAGCAGGGTGAAGGGCAATTGGATATGAACCATGGCGATCACCGTGCCGAACCGGCTGAAGATCAGCTTGAGCGGACCATCGGTGAGGTTGAGGAACTGGAGGCTGTCATTGATCGGGCCGTTGTCCTGCAACAGCACGAACCATGCGGTGGTTCGAACCAGCAGCGAGGTCCAGAATGGCACAAGGATGAAAATCAGCAGGATGTTGGCAACGCGCTCCGGCGCATGGGCCAGCATGAAGGCGACGGGATAGGCGAGAACCAATGTAATCAGCGTCACCAGCGCGCTGATGTAGAACGTCCGCGTCAGAACGGTGACATAAACCGCGTGGGTTTTTGCAACCGGCACAATATCGCCTTCGGCATTGCGTTCGCGATCGAGCGACTTCAGCAGATAGAAATCGGTGAGGGGCTTTCCCGATTGCTTGATCTTGGTCCAGATCAGCCGGTCGCCCCAAATCTTGTTGGCGGCAATAAGCTGTTCCTTGTAGGGGGGTGCTGTCATCTCCTGAGCCTGCGTCACGCTGGATATGATTTTGCTGCGAACGCCCGAGATTTCGTAGTTCAAACGCTTACCTACGAAGGCAGCCGTATTGTCCGCCGCGACTGTCCTGAAATCCTGGACAAGCGCCGCATAGGCGGCCTCATCGGGCGTATCCCTCCCGTCCCAGCCGCGCAGCGCCTCGACGGTTGCGGGAAGCGTGTTGGCAATGCTCGGGTCATAGACCGCGCGCGTCAGGAGAAGTACCACGGGCACGGCGAATGTAACGATCACGAAAAGCAGGAGAGGAAGGATCAGCGCCAATGCCCGGAAATGCCCCCTGCGCTCCGCGGCGGCAAACTGCTGTCGCAGGCCGGGACCAATTGTGAGTGCCTGGGTCATTGCCGCCACCGATACAAAAACCGCGGAGGTTCTTAGCCCCCGCGGCAGTCAAGTGCTACTGCGCCACCCACACGTTGAAGCGCTCACGCAACGCGTCCATGTTGTCGGCCCAGAACTTGGCATTGGCGATGAAAGCGGTCTTCATGTTTTCCGGATTGGTCGGAAGATCGCCCATTATCTCAGGATTGGTGTTGGCAATGGCCTCCTTGTTGCCCGGACCATAGGAAATGTAGTTGGTCTGGTCAGCTTGGCGGTCGGCCCGGCCCGCGAAGGCAATGAACTTGTAGGCTTCATCGCGATTCTTCGCGCCCTTGACGACGTTCCAGCCCTGCCAATCGAGCGCCTGATGATCCCAGAGTATGGCGAAGGGCTTCTTGTCCACCTTGGCGGCGTTGTAAATACGGCCATTCCAGGCGGAAGTCAGAATCACCTGGCCGTCGGCGAGCAGTTGCGGCGGCTGCGCACCGGCCGTCCACCAAACGACATGCTCCTTGATCGTATCGAGCTTGGCGAAAGCGCGATCCACGCCCTCTGGCGTTGACAGCACGTCATAGACATCCTTGACGTCCACGCCATCGGCGATCAGGGCCCATTCGAGATTGACGAACGGCCTCTTCTCAAGGCCGCGCTTGCCCGGATATTTTTCCAGATCGAAGAATGCGGTGATCGAGGTCGGCGGTTCCTTCACCTTCGTCGTGTCATAGGCGAGCACGGTCGCATAGAGGATGCTTGGAACCACGCATTCGCTCGCATCGGCGCTGATGAAATCGTCGCGCTTCAGCCCGAGCTTGTCCCAATCAATTTTCTCCACAATGCCTTCCGCGCAGGAGGCCATGGTGGTGAACGAGTCGTTTTCCACCACATCCCATGTCACATTGTTGGACTCGACCATGGCGCGGATCTTGGCGATCTCGCCGCCGAACTCCTCCTCAACGATCTTGCCGCCCGTTTCCTTCATGAAGGGTTCGAAAAACGCCTTGCGGACACTGTCCTGATAGGCGCCGCCCCAGGACACGACAGTTACCGGTTCCGCGGCGAAGGCAAGGGTGGAAATGGCTGCAAGAATCAACGCTCCCGATAGCAATTTCGTTTTCATTAATTACCTCCCATTAGATCACTATACTGACGATTGCCGCTTTCCCCGCACCGTCCTAGGCAGCAAGGATGCGTATTTACTCCAATACCGGATATCCCGTTGCCTCACAACGTGGCGAAGCCGATTCACCCCCCTTGCACGCAGCTCACCCCTGCGAGGCAACAGAACGGATATCGAACAAATGTTCAGTCATGAAGCCCCTCGGTGATCCTTTCAGTTTTTCTGCACTGTGCAGGCAGCACCTCGCGAGGTGAGCTGTTCACAGAGGCTTTCGGCCTCGGCGCGGCTGTCGCGGCCGATCATGACGCGCACGATCTTGCGGCGGCCGCGGCTCAGGTCCGTCTTGCGAACCACCAGCGGCTCCTCGTCCTTGAGAAGTGGATGGCGCCCCTTGATGGTGCGAAACGCATGGAGAGCCCGGGTTTCCGAAAAGCCGGCGGAGATAATCACTCCCCACCGTTTCCAATCCGCGCGCCCGGCCTGAGGTGTCTCCTGCGGGCTCAATTCCCGCAGGACGAGGCTTGCGCATTGGCTGGCGAAATCGCCTGACGCGCCAATGGCGGGCACGGGAAACTCCTCCGTTGCCGCCTTCCACTCGTCGTGACCGTGGCCGGTAATCGACAGGACATAGTTCTGGGTTTCCAAGGGAAGACCGGTGGTTCCCGCTATCCAGCGGCGGGCGCGGTCTTCGCCGGCGTTATAGGCGGCGGCCGCAAGCCCGAGGTTGCCGTAGGCCCGCCGCAACTCGGCGAGGTAGAGGGCTGAGGCGGCGAGCGCCTGCTTGGGATCGAACGGATCGGCGAGGCCGCGAAGTTTCGCCGTTCCCGGCATGAACTGGGCGATCCCTTCCGCGCCCTTGGGACTGACGGCGCCGGGATCGAACAGGCTCTCCTTCCAGATGAGCCTCGCGAAGAAGGTTTCGGGAATGCCGTTCTCCGTGGCGCGCTGGGATATCTCGCCGCAGATTTCAGTGGCGAACGATTGCTTTTCGTTTTGAACGGGCGGGGCGGACTTTTCCTTCGCCGCGTGCGCCAGCTCCGACAGCCAAACGATCGTCAGGACGGCCAAAGCGAGTTTCGATACGCTCATCTATCGGATCTCACAGTTTTCGGCTGTCGTAGGCCCAATGGAGGAGCGCCTGGCGCTGGCGGGGCCTGCAGGCGAGGTCGCCCGGCTCGCAATTGCGCTTGAGTTGCGCCACGTGGCGCTTGACCGCCTTCCAGCGGCCGATCTGGCGGCGATCCTCTTCGAACAGGCGGCGGCCCATGTAGTAGCGGCAATACCACTGAAACCAGCCGCGAGGATCGCCGGGATGAAGCCATCCCTTCTTCCGCCAGACGGACAGGGGCTGGCTCGCGTTGACCCCGAAGCAATTGCACGCGGGATCGCGGCCCTGGGGAGACAGCCGGGCGCGGGTAAACCAACTCTTCGGAAATTCTTTTTTTGCATCGGTCATATATTTTCCACCGAAGACGCCAAGCTGCAACATCTGTCGCGGCGTGAACTCGGGTTCGAAATCAGTATCGAAGTTCCGTCCCACCGGCTCCGTCAACTCATAGCGGTAGCCCCGTTGCATTCTGTCATTCACAATGATGATGCGTTTCTTCATGGCGAACTTTTTATACTATTGACCGCTAAGCATCTCCTGGATCATCGGGCGGACGTCGAGCAGCAGGGCGTCGGCCATGGCCGCGTGGCCTTCAGCCGTCGGGTGGAGCGCGCCCGTGGTTTCCGAGAACACGCCGGCTGAAGTTTTCTCGTCGATTTTTCCGGCCCGGTCGATGACTTTCTGATTGATCACCATATAGGCGTCGTTGAACGTGCGGACCCAGCGCTGGCGCATGGCATAGGGAAAATTCTCGGTGGCGGGATTATAGGGCCGCCAGTCGCGCTCCTTGCCGGACCAGCTCGATTCACACGTCGCAGTCTCGCGCTCGGCCTTGCCCCAGCACGGAATGATGAGAGCTTCGGCGGGATCTTGCGGGCGCTCGGGATTGCGCGCGCAGAAACCGTGGCCTTCGAACAGCTTGTCGGCATAGGAATGCCCGGCGAACGTCCAGCCGTGATCTTCCGACAGTTCACGCATGCGCGCGAACAATTTGGGAAACTGGTTGCGGACCGCGACCAGGCGATCGGCACCGGCCACCAGCCAGGACGAAAACATGTCAAGGGACTGGTTGGCGGGAAAGCGGTCCTCGGCATCGTCACCGCCGTCATAGGCTTCGCAAATGCTGCCCCGCTCATTGGTCACCAGATCGGGATAGGCGGTGAGGATGATGCGCGAGGGATCGAAAACGCCATCATTGGCGGAATAGAGCGGCAGCGCTGACTCGAACGCCTTGGCGAGGCGGCCATAGGCATCGGGCATAACCTCGCGCATTCTCGTCACGAAATCGTCCGCCGACACCGTGGCGCCGAAGAATTCCGCGATGGTCGATGACACGCCGCCACGCAGGCTTGCCCAGGCGATGACGCTGGAAAAGCCAATGTCGTTGCCGCCGACCGACAGGAAGACGAAATCGAGATTGCGGCGGAATTTGTTATCGGGGCATTTCCAGAGATCACGCTTCTCCTCGGGCTTATCGATGCAAAGCTCGCGGATCAGGCGGTACATTTGTGAATCCCGCGCTCCGCCGGACAATGGCCGGGCGGCGGACCTCGAGGCTATTTCGGTCGCTGCTTCGCGCTCGACATAATACTGGCCGCCGAGAATGCCCTCGTCGATGCCAGCACCCGAGCAGGAATAATCGAGAAAGGTTATGGCAATCTGCCGGCTCTCAACGGCTAGCTGCAGCGCGGCGCGGAGATTCTGGCCATAGAGGGAGCGGTGGCACAACTGATCGGTCCACACCGCCGAGCCGCCCACGTGATTGTCTTTGCGGAGGGGATAAAGATTGCGGTAGCGGCTGCCATCGCCGAATTCAGCGGGGCGGTTGGGATTGCCCTCGCCGGAGGCAAAACTGTCGCCCAGACTGGCGATGAGAATATCGCGCACGGCGGCGGAGACGGCTATCGGCTGCTCGCCCACCGCGTTCACGGAAATTTCGCTGCTCCCGGGATAGGCTATGGTGGCACTCACGCGCTCGCCGCAGCCGGCGGTTGCCACCGGCTGACCGCCAATGCGCCATTCGCATTGGGCAGTCGCGGGCAAAGCAATTCCGCCGACGGCTTCCAGCCAAAGCTCGATCTCGTGGCTTTTGGGATTGAGATAGTCGTCGATGCTGCCACAGGCCGAGTGGCGCCGGGTTTCCGGATCGTAGCACAGCTTGCCCTCGCTGCTGGCCGCCCAGCCACGCCAATCAAACTCTTTCCGCGGCGTGTCGCTGAAGGCCACACGCCGGTCATTGAGCACGTGCTCGGAACCCAGCACCGATGTGCGGTTCACATAGTCAGCGCGGCCATCTTCGGACAGTTTCAGCCGGTTGGCATGGAAGAGATACTCGCGCCAGGCGTTCTCATGAAGCTTGAAAAAGGCCGGATCGCGGAACAGGCGGAAGCGGTTCACCACCTGCCACTCGATGGTGAAATTGGAGCTGTCGAGCGTCTGGGCCCAGGCTGAGCCCCAAGGAGCGATGATCAACAGCAACAGGATGGAAAGTAATTTTTTCATGGCAGTGCTTCTGACGCCGAAACCGGGCCAAGTTGGGGCAGCGGAAAAGTTCCAAATTTCTCATGATGCCTGCACTTTATACACTGCTGTCCCGGTTAAGAGGCTATGACAACGAACAAGACCCAACTGTCCTCGCCCCGCGAAGCGGGGAGAGGAAGGGACCCATCGCGGCTACGCGATGGGGAGGAGAGGGGCTAACGGTCATTTCGAAGTTATCCTGTGACGGCATCCTTTCACCAGTG